>WTCI01000256.1 GCA_013138655.1 Desulfuromonadaceae bacterium
GCGTTGGCGGGCCGCCTGATAGGTGCGGTAGTCGCTCAGGCCGTTGAACAGGTTGATGGAGGCGCCGAGGGAGAGGGTGGAACTTTTATCCCCCAGCAGGTAGGGGTCATCAGCACGTTCGAGATAGGTGTAGCCGAGATCGACGCGCGGGAGAAAAGCCGCTTTGGTGCTGCCGACAGTCGCCTGTGATCGGGCGGCATTGGCGCGGAACTGTTCGATCCGCTGATGATTCTGCAAGGCGGCCTGCACGGCTTCATCAAGGGTCAGTGCCAGGCCGGGCGAGACCAGCAGCAGGGAGAGCAGGAGTGCTGTTGTCAGGGTTTTCATCAATGTTCCTCCTGCACCGTTTTGCGTTTTTCCATGCGGATGACAAAAATCAGGATGGCCGGAATGACAAAGACAGTGAAAATGGTCGAAACCGCCAGCCCGCCGAGGATGACGCTGCCGAGACCGCGGTAGAGTTCGGAACCGGCTCCGGGAATCAGTACCAGCGGCAGCATGGCGCAGATACTGGTGGTGGCGCTCATGTAGATCGGCCGCAGGCGACTGCGGGTCGATTCAAGGACCGCCTCTTTATAATCCATGCCGCCGGTATGAAAGTTGTTCAACGCCTGGTGAACGATGAGGATGGCATTGTTGACGACAATGCCGATCAGGATAACGAAGCCGAGCATGGTCAGCACGTCCATCGGTTGCTGGACGATAAAGAGGTTCAGCAGCTTCAGGCCGATGAATCCGCCGGCGCCGGCCAGCGGTACGGTGAGCATGATGATCAGCGGATAGATGAAGTTGCCGAACAGCGAGGCCATCAGCAGGTAGGCGATCAATATTGCGAGTAAAAAGTCCCACTGCAGCACCTCGCGGGTCTCCACCAGTTTGTCGGCGGCACCGCTCATGTCGACCTGTAACCCTTCCAGTAGGCCCATCTTTTTCACAGCCGGGATAATCTGCCGGTCGATGATCTCCATTGCCGTCTGCAACGGCATCGACTTCGGCGGCGTGATTTGCAGAGTCACCGTTCTCTCCCGTTCCAGGTGGCGGATCAACGCCATGCCGGTGGTTTCCTGCAGGTCGGCCAGGGAGGACACCGGCACCACTTTACCGCTCGGTGTCGCCAGGGAGGCGTTGTAAAGATCCTGCGGCGTGGGAATTTCCTGATCGGCCGCCTTGAGGATCAGGTCAATCTTCTTTTTCCCTTCCTGTTTGAAGTCGCCGACGACGCGGCCGTCCATCAGCACATCGAGTGCGATTCCCAGGTCGCGGGTCGACATGCCGTTGGCCTTGAGCCGGTCCCGGTTGGGGATGATGCGCGCTTCGGGATAGGTCAGTTCGATGGACGGCACCGGGCGCACCTGGCTGTTTTCAATCTGGCTGCGGATCATGCCGAACATGGTGCCGGAAGCGGCAACAATGCGGTTCAGGTCGTTGCCGCTGACATTCAGCTTGATCGCGCGCCCTTCGCCGATCCCCGATTCGAAGACCCCCGGTTGCAGGCTGACGCCGTACATCCCCGGAATACTGTAAATCATCCGATTGAAGAATGGGAGCAGTTCGCCGGCCCGATCCCAGTGCTCGCCGATGGCCCCGGCAATCATGAAGCCTTC
Source organism: Desulfuromonadaceae bacterium (assembly GCA_013138655.1). Taxonomy (GTDB): domain Bacteria; phylum Desulfobacterota; class Desulfuromonadia; order Desulfuromonadales; family Geopsychrobacteraceae; genus Malonomonas. The sequence goes on from WTCI01000256.1 coordinate 1,605, forward strand.
GCTGCCGACATAAAACATGTTCTTGATCGCCGGGATCCCGTCGACATCCTGACCGATGTGCGGACTGGCCATGGCGAAAAATTGTTCGCCGATATCAGTTCGTTCGGTGGTTGACAGGCCGGGTGGCGGGACCAGAATACTGAGGACGAAGTTACGATTGCCCTGTGGTAAGTATTCCATTTTCGGCGTCAGCAGCCAGACACAGGCAAATGCGACACCGATGAGGATGCCGAGGGTTGTCAGCCGGGTCAGCCAGTTGCGGATCGCCAGTTCAACCAGGCTCATCAGGGCCGCTGAAAACCGTTTTCCGACAGCATCGATCAAAGGCAGTTGTTTCCGGCTCTTGCCCTTTTTCAAGCGGAACAACCGGTAGGAGAACATCGGGATGACCGAAACCGAAACAAGCAGGCTCAGGGAGACCGAAGCCACGACGGCGATGGCGATGTCGCGGAACAGTTGCCCCGCTTCTTCCTGGATGAAGACGACCGGCAGGAAGACCGCCACGGTGGTGATGGTTGATGCGAGGACCGCTCCCCAGACTTCCTTGGTGCCGTCAAGCGACGCAGCGAAGGCGTTTTTGCCCATCTGGCGGTGTCGGTCGATATTTTCGATAACAACAATGGCGTTATCGACCAGCATGCCGACGGCGAAAGCGATCCCCGCCAAACTGACGACGTTGAGGTTCCGCCCGAGCAGGTTGAGGAAAATAAAGGTGCCGATAACACTGATCGGGATTGCCGTGGCGACGACGATGGTGGCGCGCAAACTGCGCAGGAAGAGGAGCAACACGCCGACCGCCAGCAGACCGCCGAACATGATGTTCTGCTTGATCTGGTCGATCGCTCCGTTGATGTAAAAACGCTGGTCGTAAACCCATTCCAGATAAAGGCCTTCCGGGGCCAGTTTGTTCTCGTTCAGCCATTGATACCGTGCTTCGACCAGGTTGGTCATTTCAAGGATGTTGGTGCCGGCTTCCGGGCGCACACCGATGGCGATGCCGGGGGTACTATTGTGCAGAACCACTGAAGTTTTTTTGGCATAACCGGGCAGAACTTCGGCCAGGTCGCCGAGCAGAATCCGTTGCTGACCGGTGGAGCGCAGGACCAGTTGACGGATATCCTCCGGATTATTGAATTCACCGGTGGTGCGGATGCGGTAATCGCGCCGACCGACCCCGAGGGTGCCGGCGGAGATGTTGATGTTTTCCCCCTGGATGGCGGCAATCACGTCATTGACGGTGAGGCGGTAGGCGGCCAGTTTTTCGGCGCTGATAATGATGTGCATCTCTTCTTTGGTGCCGCTGCCGATAAACAGGTCGGAAACCCCCTTGACCCGCTCGATATGCTGACGTACCTCGTTTTCAAAAAAGGTCCGGTAGCTCTGCACCGGGCGTTCATTCCCCGCGATGGTCTTCAGGATCATCCAGATGACCGGTGAGGCGGTGGCACCCGAGGCGTTAACCACCGGGTTGTCGACCCCGGAAGGGTAGGTGGGAACCTCGTTGATCTTGTTGGAAACCCGCAGCAGTGCCTCTTCAACACTGGTTCCGACCTTGAAGTGCAGGGTCACACTGCCGCGCCCGTTACGTGCTTCACTCTCCATTTCGATCAGATCCGGCAGCCCTTTGAGGGTGTTCTCCTGCTCCTCAATGATCTCTCGCTCGATTTCGTAGGGGGTGGCACCGCGCCAGGTGGTGGTGACCTGGATTTCCGGCTCGATGACCGTCGGACTGAGCTGGTAGGGGAGCTGGTTGAGGCTGATCACCCCGAACATCAGCACCATGATGATGCCGGCGAGCACCGTGACCGGTTTGAGAATGGAAAAACGGATGATATCCATAGAAAATCCCGATTAAGATGTCGGTAGGGGCGATCCTTGTGATCGCCCTTGCAGGTTAAAACCGAATTGCCTGTCCGTCGCGGATGCGCTCGTTCCCCTTGACG
>WTCI01000281.1 GCA_013138655.1 Desulfuromonadaceae bacterium
GGGTTGACCTCGTCGGTCGGCAGATCGAACTTTTCACCCTTAAAACGGTTGGTGACAACTTCATACTCATAAGCTAGATCCTGCAGATCACACTCACCAGCTTTATCACAGATAGGACATTCCACCACATGATTCACCAACAAAAACTCAAGAACAGTTTTTCGAACCTTGTAGATTTCATCCGACATGGTTGTGACTACCATCCCCTCGGTCACCGGGGTGGTGCAGGAAGGAATCAGGCGACCCTTCATCTGTTCAACTTCAACCAGACAGACGCGACAGGCACCATAGGGAAGCAGCTTCTTCGCGTAACAAAGCACCGGAATATAGATGCCAGCTTCCTTGGCAGCCTCGTAAATAGTGGCTGTTTTGCTGACCGTTATCTGTTTTCCGTCAATCGTAAGATTAACCATCTTAACCTCGTATCAGAACTCAAAGACAGTGAGTGCGACTATTCGATTGCCATGAAACGACAAGCGTCATAACAGGAGGTACACCTGGTGCATATATCCAGATTGATCTTTGCCACCTGACCTTTTTCCCATTCAATCGCGTCAACAGGGCAGACTCGCGGGCACAATCCACACTTTTTGCATTTATCTTCAATCACCCGGAAATGCAGCAACGGCTTACAGGAGTGTGATGGACACTCACCTTCCTTAATATGTGCCTCATATTCATGACGGAAGTAACGAATTGTCGAAAGAACCGGGTTGGGAGCCGTCTGACCAAGACCACAGAGTGAACTCTTTTTGATATCGTAGGCCATATCCTCTAGCATATCGATATCACCTTCCTGACCCTTACCCTCGGTAATCCGCTCAAGGATCTCAAGCATGATTTTCAGACCGATACGGCAGGGAATACACTTACCGCAGGACTCAACCCGGGTAAAATTGAGGAAGAAGCGGGCGATATCGACCATACAGGTGGTTTCGTCCATAACAACCAGACCACCGGAACCCATCATCGCACCAGCCTTGATCAATGAATCATAATCGACCTCGGCATCCAGTCCCTCTGCCGGCAAACAACCACCGGAAGGGCCACCGGCCTGAACCGCTTTAAACTTACGGTTATTTTCGATGCCGCCGCAAACATCGTAAATAACTTCCTTCATGGTGGTCCCGGCGGGAACTTCAACCAGACCGGTGTGCTTAACCTTACCGGTCAGAGCAAAAATCTTGGTGCCCTTGGTGCCCTCAGTACCGATAGAAGAATACCAATCTGCACCGTTGTAGAAGATATACGAAACGTTGGCGTAGGTTTCAACGTTGTTGATGTTGGTCGGCTTGCCCCAGAGGCCTTTGACGGCCGGGAAAGGCGGGCGCGGCCGAGACATTCCACGGTGGCCCTCAATCGAGGCCATCAGTGCGGTTTCTTCACCACAAACAAAGGCACCGGCACCGGCTTTGATACGCATATCCAGCGGAAAACCAAACCCCATGCAATCTTTGCCGAGGTAACCTTTTTCGTAACAGGTATCGATCGCCAGCTGCAGACGCTTAATGGCCAGCGGATACTCAGCACGGACATACACATAGGCGAATTTACAGCCTATCGCATAAGCCGCAATCATCATTCCCTCGATCAACCCATAGGGATCGCCTTCGAGAACCGATCGATCCATAAATGCACCTGGATCACCCTCATCCGCATTACAAATCAGGTATTTATGATCACCCGGTGATCCTTTAGCAAAAGTCCATTTCATGCCGGTCGGGAAACCGCCGCCGCCACGACCGCGCAGTCCGGATTTCTTGACCTCTTCAATGACCTCATCCTGGGTCATGGTGACCGCTTTTTTGATCCCCTCAAATCCTCTATTGGCGACGAACTCATCCAAACTCTCAGCGTCGATGACTCCACACCGGGAGAAGATAACCCGCTGTTGCTTCTCAAGGAACTTATTATAGTAGGGGCCAGCGACCTTCTTTGCGATAGGACCTTCGCCGAGAATATGTTCATCGACAATTTGGGGAACAAGTTCAGCGGTCACAAAGTCATAAGTAACCGGGTCCTTGCCGGGCAGACAGACATCAACCAGCACATCGTTGGCGCAGAGACCGCGACAACCGGTACTATTAACTTGACAGGCACTACCGATTTTAGCTGCGACGCCCTTCTTTTTGAACTCTTCTTCGAATGCGGCAACAACATCAGCGGCTCCGGAGGCAAAGCCACCGGTTCCTGTACAGATAAGAATCTTTAAATTTTCAGCAGTTTCGGACATAAATCAATCCTCGATACCCAGTACGGTGTATAACAGAATCAGTCCATTGCCTGATATTTGTCGATGACAGCGTCCATCTTCTTGACATTCAAGCTTCCATAGGTTGCATCGTTCACCATGATGACCGGAGCCATGCCGCAAGCACCGATACATGCGACATATTCTGCTGTGAATTTCAAATCTTCTGTCGTCTCAGCGTGCGTAATTCCCAAACGGCCCTCTAACGTTTCACCGAGACGACCGGCACCCTTAACGTGACAGGCCGTTCCCATACAAACGCGGATAATGTACTTACCACGCGGCTTCATGTGGAACTGCGCATAAAAAGTCAACACACCGTATATCTGGCTGGTGTAGACGTTCAGACGTTCAGCAGTCAAATGCACAGTCGCTTCAGGAATATAACCGTACTCTTCTTGAATTCCCTGCAATACCGGCATCAAGTTCCCGGTCATATCCAGGTACTTGTCAATGACCTTGTTTGCTGCTGCCAGATCGATTTCCTGCTCATCGACCTCTTCTTGAACCTGCTCAGCGCTTTCAGTCATAATTTCCTCTTACACACCTTGATGATTAACGGTCGATCTCACCGAGAACGATATCGAGAGTACCGATAACGGCGACAACGTCTGCCAAAAACTTCCCCTCAACCATTTGCGGCAGACCCTGCAAATTGACGAAGGAGGGCGGACGGACCTTCATCCGCAACGGTTTCGGCGAACCATCAGAGACCAGATAGAAACCAAGCTCACCCTTCGGCGCCTCGACACCCTGATATACCTCGCCCGGTTCAGGCGAAAAACCTTCAGTGACAATCTTGAAGTGATGGATCAAGCCCTCAATGGTCTCCACAACATCCTGTTTCGGCGGCAGAACCACTTTCGGGCAGTCCGCAAGGATCGGGCCGGGCTTCAACTTGTCCAGCGCCTGCAAAACAATCAGACTCGCCTGACGCATTTCATCCAAGCGGGCCTTGTAGCGAGCAAAGGTGTCGCCTTCTTCAAATACCGGCACTTCAAAGTCGTAATCTTCATAACCGCTGTAGGGATTATCACGACGCAGATCCCAATCAACACCGGAAGCACGCAATGAAGGGCCGGTAATACCGATATCGATCGCTGCCTCAGCACTGATATGGCCCACGCCAATGGTCCGCTTCTGCCAGATCCTGTTACCGGTCAACAGACCTTCATAGGTCTCAATGTGGCCCGGCATCGACTCAGCAAAATCTCGGATGTCCTTCTCCAGACCATCCGGCAGATCAGCCGAGAGACCACCGACACGGAAGTAATTGGAAGTCATCCGGGCGCCGGACACCTTCTCGTAGATGTCAGTGATATCTTCACGCTCACGGAAGCAGTAAAGAAAAACGGTCATCGCACCAATGTCGAGTGCGTGGCAGGCCATCCAGACCAAGTGACTCTTCAAGCGGGTCAATTCGTTCATCAGGACACGAATAACCTTGGCTCTTTCCGGAATTTTATCAGTGATCCCAAGCAACTTCTCAACCGCCAGGACATAACCGAGATTATTGCTCATCGGTGCCAGATAATCGAGTCGGTCCGTCAAGGGAATAATCTGATGATAGGTCCGGTACTCGCTAAGCTTCTCTGTCCCGCGATGCAGGAAACCGATATGCGGAGTCGCCTTCTGCACAACCTCGCCATCAAGCTCCAGGATCAATTGCAACACACCGTGAGTTGACGGGTGTTGTGGCCCCATGTTGATGACCATCGTTTCGGTGTTAAATGCCATTTGGTATGCCTCGTCCAGTTAAGGAATAGTTTATCGCACCAATCAGGAAAGACGGCCCTGATAAGGTTCACGGTCCGGCCCCTGCAGAGGGTAATCTTTGCGTAGCGGATGTCCTTCCCAATCGGCCGGCATCAGAATGCGCCGCAGATCGGGATGACCGTTAAAACTGATCCCCATCAGATCCCAGCACTCACGCTCATGCCAATTGGCGGTCCCCCAGACAGTGCTGACAGTATCAACATTGGCATTTTCCTCAGCCACCGGAACCTTGATCCGGATACGCTGCTTGGTGGTGATGTTGTACAGATTATAAACCACCATGAACCGAGGAGTCAGCTTACCGAGATAATCGACACCGCACAGATCGCAGAGAAAATTGTAACCGAGATCATCACGCATGAAGGTGCAGACCTCGACAATCCGCTCTTTTTCAATGGTCACTGTGGTTTCACCACGGTGCTCGACGACATCCAGAACGGCCGAGGAAAACTTTGCTTTCAGCTTTTCAACAATTGCTTGATCGCTCATTGACTTTGTCCTGTCCTAATCGCTGGCGGCCATCAGGCCGGGTGGTGAATCACTTCACCGATGCCGATAACGGCACCAAAAGTATTACGCTCTGCCCGGATCTTCTCCTGCAGCTTCATCAAGCCGTAAAGGAGACCTTCCGGACGCGGCGGGCAGCCGGGAATATAGACATCAACCGGTATCTCCTCATCGACCCCCTGAACAACACTATAGGTATCAAAAATACCGCCCGAGCAAGCACAAGCACCCATCGCAATAACGTACTTGGGTTCCGGCATCTGCTCATAAAGAACCTTGATAACCGGCACCATCTTTTTAGTGACCGTCCCGGCAATGATAAGAACATCAGACTGGCGTGGCGAAGCACGGAACAGAATTCCCATCCGGTCAAGGTCAAAGCGTGCAGCGCCGGTCGCCATCATCTCGATCGCACAACATGCCAGACCGAAAGTCAGCGGCCACATGGAACTTGCTCGCGACCAGTTGACTAACTTATCCAGGCTGGTGACAACAAATCCGCTCCCGAGAGTCTTTGGTTGCTCTATTCCCATTCCAGAGCTCCTTTTTTCCATACGTAGATAAAGCCGACGATCAGAATACTAATGAAAACACCCATCTCGATGAAACCAAAAATCCCCAAGCGCTTGAACATAACCGCCCAAGGATAAAGAAATACGACTTCAATATCGAAAAGAATGAACAGCATCGCGATCACGTAGAACTTGATGGAGAAACGATTCTCCGCCAAACCGAGCAGCGGCATTCCACATTCATACGGAGCCAGCTTGACATCACTGGGCTTTTTCATCCCGATCAAGCGGGAGAATATGACCGACCCGAGTGCAAAAGCCAAGGCGAAGCCGACGACAACGAGAATCGGCAAATAACTATCCAGCATAAAACCAGCTCCTTCCATTGAAGAAATTTTGGACCGTTATATTAGATGTGAGCAAAACAGCAACACCTGCGTAGACAAAACAGCAATACTTGCCCCACAGCGAGTCGCAAATTAGGATAAACACCCATGGCATGTCAAGCAAAAAATACAGTATACTGTATCCAATTAACTTGACTTAGCCAGTTCGCTTTTCTATCGGAATTACTGTAGTTTTTGAATGTTACCATTTTCACTCCCGAGCAACTTTCTCGACATTTCACACCCCCCGGAGCAAGGCCCATGAATCAAACATTGTTTGGATTTGTAATAATTGAATACCTCAAGGTTTTTTGCTTTTCCGACTCGGGAGGTT
>WTCI01000005.1 GCA_013138655.1 Desulfuromonadaceae bacterium
GCCGGATGAAAAAGCCAGTTGCTATCGAAAAAGCCGAGATCAAGGCTTTTCTCGGCCCCGGAAGTCGTTTTGAGGGGAAACTCAGCTTTGATGAAATGGTGCGCCTGGATGGATGCTTTTCAGGAGAGATCCATTCCACGGATACTCTGATTGTAGGTGAGACTGCTGAGATCGAGGGTGAGATCGAGGTCGGGGCTTTGATCCTCAGTGGCCGATTTAAGGGAAACATCGTTGCGACCAGCATGGTGGAGCTGCGGGCGCCGGCACGGGTGGATGGATCTATTGTGACACCCTCGATAAAAATTGAGGAAAGTGTCGTTTTTAACGGAGACATTAAAATGAGTTCAGCAACAACCCGCAGTGATGCCAACACAAAGGCAGTCCATAAAGCGGAAAAATAAAAAACAACCCGCAAAATTAGGAATATCTAAAGAGGGCCGGGTTGTAAATGTAGAGCCCCCCCCGTAGAGGCCCCCCCGCTTGACACCGGCTGGCTGTTATGGTAGAAACGCTGTTCTTCGGCCCACAGGGCCGATTATTTTTACAATCCGATCTCTTGTATACAGTATATTGTATACAGTATATTGTATACTGAATATCGAAAAATTACCGGAAAATACCAACTTATCAAATAAAGGGAGTATTTAAGTGATCAGTCTCGACTGGACTCTTGGACTGCAGTTTGTCAATTTCTTGATCTTACTGATAATTCTAAATAAATTGCTTTATCGGCCATTGATGAAGGTTGTCTCTGAACGACGTGAAGCGATTGGTGGATCGCATGAACGGGCACGCAGTCTGAATGCTGATATTGAGGAAAAGATGCTGCGTTACCAGCAACAGCTGAATGAAGCTAAGGTTACCGCCAACGACGAGCGCAGTAAATTGAAAAAAACTGCGGTTGAAGTGGAAGCGGGGGTTCTGGCGGAAGCACAGAATAAGGCCAATGCGCGTCTTCAGGCAATCAAGGAACAGGTTGCCGGTGAAGCGGCTGAGGCGAGCAAGACACTCAAAAGCGAAGCAGAAGCTTTGGCCGGACAGATTGCCACCAAGATTCTTGGTCGCGAGCTGGCTTAAGTTCAGGAAGGGTCAAATTAGTTATGCGTAGTAAAATCACATCCATTGTCCTGACCATACTGTTGGTTGTCCTGTTAGGCGGGATCGCACAGGCATCCGGTGATGCTCATCCTGTCGCTAGCGGTCTGCTGCTGAAAGACTTCCTCTACCGTGTACTGAACTTCGCTCTGGTTGTCGCCCTTCTTGTCTATTTTTTGCGTAAGCCGATAAAAAAAGGACTTAGCGGACGAAGTGAAGGAATTGAGAAGGCCCTGGCGGACGCTAAAAGAGCCAAGGAAGAGGCTGAAGCCAAGTTTGCCGAGTATGATCGGAAGCTGGCACAGGCCACTGCAGAGATTGCTGAGATCAGTGCCGCCATCCAGCGCGAGGGCGAGCTGGAAAAACAGAAAATTATCGAGAATGCGAAAGAAATGGCGATCAAGATTGGGCAGGAAGCAGAAAAAGCTGCAGAATTGGAAGTCGTCAAGGCGCGCAGAGAGCTTCAGCAGGAAGCTGCTCAGCTGGCAATCGGTATCGCTGAGGATCTGCTGAAAAAGAACTTCACCAAAAAAGATGATACTCGTTTGATCGATGAGTATATGCAGAAGGTGGGAGAGTTAAATTGAGAAGCAGCGCAATTTCCATAAGGTACGCCAAGGCCCTGCTGAATATTGCTTCTGAGCAGCAGCAGGTTGAGCCCTATGCCGAAGAACTGACAACTGTGGCCTCGATCCTGAAAAAAGAAGATATGCTGCGGTTGCTGCTTGACAGTCCAACGTTCCCTTTGGCAAAAAAAGCAGCTATTTTCAATGATTTGTCGGATCTACTTCAGTTGAGCGAGGGGATGAGAAACTTCCTGAACCTGCTTCTTGAAAAGGATCGGATCGCCTACCTGCCACAGATTGATGTCAATTATCGCAAGTTTGCTGATGAGTTGTCCGGTGTAATAAGAGCCAAGATTACTTCGGCCGCTACGTTGAGCAAAACCCGGGCAACGACCATCAAAAAGGGTCTGGAGAAACAGACCGGCAAGCAGGTGGTGCTGAGTGTGGAAACAGATAACTCGCTGATCGGCGGCCTGCAGGCCGAGATGGGCGGTAAACTTTTTGACGGCAGTGTGAAAACCCAGCTGAAACGGATTGCAGAGACCTTAGTAAAGGGGTGACAAAATATTATGGAAATCAGAGCAGAAGAAATCAGCGCGATTATCAAAAAGCAGATTGAAGACTTCGGTCGTGAAGTCGAAGTCAGCGAAACCGGCACCATCATCTCGGTTGGTGACGGTATCGCCCGTATCCATGGCCTTGACAAGGCCATGTCCGGTGAGCTCCTTGAGGTCCCCGGGGGTACCATGGGTGTGGTTCTGAACCTTGAGGAAGACAACGTCGGTGCCGCTATCCTTGGTGATTCTGAACATATCAAGGAGGGCGACCTGGTCAAGCGGACCGAGCGGATTGTACAGGTTCCGGTTGGTGATGCCCTGGTCGGCCGGGTTGTCAACGGTATCGGGATTCCGATCGACGGCAAAGGTGAGATCAAAACCGATACCTACAGCCAGGTTGAAATCAAGGCTCCAGGAATCGTTGCCCGTAAATCGGTTCACGAGCCGATGCAGACAGGTCTTAAGGCGATCGACGCGATGGTTCCCATCGGTCGTGGTCAACGGGAATTGATCATCGGTGACCGCCAGACCGGTAAGACCGCGATTGCTACCGATACCATCATCAATCAGAAAGGCAACGGCGTTATTTGTATCTACGTCGCTATCGGTCAGAAGCGTTCGACGGTGGCTCAGGTGGTTGAAAAGCTGCGTCAGCACGGTGCCATGGAATACACCGTTGTGGTCGCAGCGACGGCGTCTGATCCGGCGCCGCTGCAGTACATTTCGCCTTATACCGGCGTGACCATTGGTGAGTTCTTCCGCGACAACGGCAAGCATGCTCTGATCATCTATGATGACCTTTCCAAGCAAGCCGTCAGCTATCGTCAGCTATCGCTGCTGCTACGCCGTCCGCCGGGACGTGAAGCCTTCCCTGGAGACGTTTTCTACCTGCACAGCCGGTTGCTGGAGCGTGCTGCAAAGCTGAGTGATGCTCAAGGTGCCGGTTCGCTGACGGCACTGCCGATTATTGAGACTCAGGCCGGCGACGTTTCCGCCTATATTCCGACCAACGTTATCTCGATTACCGACGGACAGATTTTCCTCGAAACCGATCTGTTCTATTCAGGCGTGCGTCCGGCGATCAACGTCGGCTTGTCGGTTTCCCGGGTTGGGGGCGCAGCCCAGGTTAAGGCGATGAAGCAGGTTGCCGGTACCTTGCGTCTGGATCTCGCTCAGTATCGTGAGATGGCCGCTTTTGCCCAGTTTGGTTCCGACCTCGATGCGGTCACCCAGGCCCAGCTTAACCGTGGTGCCCGGCTGGTCGAAATTCTCAAACAGGATCAGTACAAGCCGCTGCCGGTGACGATTCAAGTTCTGGCCATTTATGCTGTTAACAACGGCTATGTTGATGACTACCCGACGACCACAGTCCAGCGTTATGAAAGTGAAATGATTGCATTCATGGAAGCTCAACATGCGGAGATCATCAACGAACTAAGCGAGAAGAATGCGCTTGATGCCGATCTTGAAGGTCGTATCAACTCCGCTCTGGATGAGTTCAAAGGTCAGTTTGTAGCCTGATTCAAATAAAGGTCTGGACAGATGCCAAGTCTGAAGGATATTAAAAAACGGATCGGCTCGGTAAAAAATACCCAGCAGATCACCAAGGCGATGAAGATGGTCGCTGCGGCCAAGCTGCGCCGTGCTCAGGAGGCTGCCGTTTCCGCCCGTCCTTATGCGGAAAAGTTGCAGGCAGTTTTGTCAAATCTCGCCAAACGAGAAGAGGCGGATGCACACCCGTTGCTGAGTCAACGGGGTACCGGCCGGGCTTTGGTCGTACTGATGACTGCTGACCGTGGTCTCTGCGGTGGGTTCAACGGTAATGTTTCGAAAGCGGCCGAGCGCTTCATTCGGGCCAACGAGCAGGGGTTTGATGAGATCGACCTGATGATCATCGGCCGCAAGGGACGTGATTTTCTCAAAAGCCGCCTGGGCGATAAGATTATCAAAGTTTATGAGAACATCACTGCAGATGCGAATTACAAAACTGCGGCCCTGATTGGCCAGGAAATTGTTAATAATTACACAAACGAAAAATATGATGCCGTGTATGTTGTCTACAATGCTTTTCAGAGCGCCATTGTACAAAATGTGACACTGGAACAGGTGTTGCCGATTCAGCCGGCCGAAGCCGTTGCGGCAGATGAGAGCGTTATTGACTACCTCTATGAGCCGAATCGCGGGCAAGTGCTTGCCGAGATTCTGCCGAAAATGGTCGAGGTGCAGATCTTCCGTGCGTTGGTCGAGTCGAATGCTTCAGAGCAGGGAGCCAGGATGTCGTCGATGGACAGCGCCAGCCGGAATGCTTCCGAGATGATCGGCAAGTTGACCCTGCAGTATAATCGTGCGCGCCAAGCGGCCATCACCAAGGAGTTGATGGAAATCATCTCCGGTTCTGAATCGATTAAATAACAACAAGATTTAACATATACAAACGCTTATTCCGACGGGGTAAGAAGGAAAGGTTTCGTTATGAATAAAGGAAAAATCACACAGGTTATCGGTCCTGTTGTTGACGTCGAATTTGAGCCCGGAAAGCTGCCGGAGATTTTTCACGCAGTCAAGCTCACCAACCCCGCGCTGGGTGAAGGTGAGTGGAATCTGGTGTGCGAGGTTGCTCAGCATCTGGGTGAAAATACCGTTCGGACCATTGCTATGGACTCCACTGACGGTCTGGTTCGTGGTCAGGAGGTCCTCGATACCGGTGATCAGATTCTGATGCCGGTCGGCCCCAAGACCCTTGGCCGGATTCTCAACGTTATTGGTGAGCCGGTTGATGAAGCTGGTCCGGTCGAAGCTGACAAGGCCTGGCCGATTCACCGTCCGGCGCCCGGGTTCGTTGAGCAGTCGACCGAGGTTGCATCATTGGAAACCGGAATCAAGGTTGTTGACCTGCTCGCTCCTTACTCCCGTGGCGGCAAGATCGGTCTGTTCGGTGGCGCCGGTGTCGGCAAAACCGTGCTGATTATGGAGCTGATCAACAACGTGGCCCAGCAGCACGGCGGTTTCTCGGTATTCGCCGGGGTCGGTGAGCGAACCCGTGAGGGGAACGACCTCTGGGAAGAAATGAAAGAGTCGGGTGTCCTCGATAAGGCCGCGCTGATTTACGGCCAGATGAACGAGCCCCCGGGAGCACGTGCTCGCGTTGCTCTCTCGGCCCTGACCATTGCTGAATACTTCCGTGATGAGGAAGGCCAGGACGTGTTGTTGTTTATCGATAACATTTTCCGCTTTACCCAGGCCGGTTCCGAAGTTTCGGCGCTGCTCGGGCGGATTCCGTCTGCCGTTGGCTATCAGCCGACCCTCTCCACCGAAATGGGTGAGTTGCAAGAACGGATCACGACCACTGATAAAGGCTCCATCACCTCGGTTCAGGCGATCTATGTCCCGGCCGACGACTTGACCGACCCGGCTCCGGCGACTGCTTTTGCTCACCTGGATGCAACGACCGTTCTTTCGCGGCAGATTGCTGAGCTCGGTATCTATCCGGCAGTTGACCCGCTTGACTCCACCAGCCGGATTCTTGATCCGCAGGTTATCGGCGCAGAACACTACAAGGTTGCCCGGGATGTCCAGTTCATCCTGCAGCGCTACAAGGATCTGCAGGATATCATCGCCATTCTCGGTATGGACGAACTTTCCGAGGAAGATAGGCAGGTTGTTGCCCGTGCCCGGAAGATTCAGCGTTTCCTCTCGCAGCCGTTTCATGTTGCCGAGATCTTCACCGGCACTCCCGGTAAGTACGTTGATCTCGCGGACACCATCAAGGGTTTCCAGGAGATCGTTGCCGGCAAGCACGATAACCTGCCGGAGCAGGCTTTCTACATGGTTGGAACTATTGAAGAGGCGATTGAAAAAGCCCAAAGTATGGCAGCTTAATCGACCATTTGGTCTGGATTTAAGATAAAGGACAGTCTTGATGGCTGAAAAATTAAAACTGGAGATGGTCACCCCGTATAAGCGGCTGCTTTCAGAAGAGGTTGATGAGCTTACCGCTCCCGGCTTTGTCGGCGAACTGGGCATTTTGCCCGGTCACACCCCATTGTTAACAACCTTGAAGGTCGGGGAACTCTCTTACAAAAAAGACAGCGAGCAGTTTCATGTAGCGGTGAACTGGGGCTATCTTGAAGTTGAAGGTGATACCGTCACGGTTCTGGTTGATACGGCGGAAAAATCGGATGAGATCGATTTGGCTCGGGCCAGGGCTGCTATGGACCGAGCTGAAGATGCTCTCAAGGCTCTGCCGCAGGAAGATAAAAAATATAGGATCATGGAAGCTGCACTGCAGAGAGCCCTGATTCGCATTCAGGTGGCTGGCAAAAAAGGCTGATAACGATTCCTGTCCGTTAAAACGGCGCTCCAGGTGGGGCGACTTTTTGTTGACTGTTCAACTCACCCTCCTGGCAGTACTATTCATAAGTTTGTATGTTTCTATGCAATCATAAATAACGCATAAATTATCGTTATTGAGTTGTAGAGACGGTGTTTGTATTGACAAAGACACCTCTTGTGTCATTGAATCGCGAACTGAACAGCTTCGCAGGGTTTACTCATTGGTGTGGTGTTCTTATTCATATTCAGCGTCCTGATGACAGCCGAAGGGTCACCGGGGGCATTATTGCGCCGGGTCAGGGAAGACGAAATTTTTCATTACGCGCTGAAGCCGAATAATCAGGAATACGGTGAGGAACTCCGCTCGGTCGTTGATTGTGCGGCGGGGATATTCCGAGCCGTTCTGACTTAACCATTGTACTTTAATGGATTGACAAGGAGATGATTATGAAGTGGACAAGACAAGTTATCACAGCAGTTGTGGCAGTCACCGTCATGGTTAGTCCGACCTTGGCTGCTGCGGGAAGTCGGGAAGGTGGCAGCAACTTTCTCGTTTGGGCGTTTCTCGGGATTTGCGCTTTGATCCTCGTTTTGCAATTGGCTCCTGTCGTTTCTCAGGCTTTCGGGGTTTCCAAGGAGAGTTTAGGGGTTTCCAAGTGGAGTTTCGGAGGTAAGAAAAAGGATGAATCGGAAACGGAGACCAGCAAGGATCACTAGCGAGAGGCAGATTCTTGCTGTCAGACTGTCATGTTAGAGACAGAAACCGAAGCTATCTGACCCTCATTCCGAAGGATAGAAAAATGAAAACCGCATTTACTGCAAAATTTCTACTGTACTCTCTGCTGCTGGTTCTGGTGTTTTTCCCGCTGGGAGCAGCCGCCATGGAAAGCGAGGATTGCCTGGGTTGTCATGAGGACATTGAAAGTGTTGGTGAAGAGCTTTTTATCAATGCCGCAGTTTTTGATGTTACGGCCCACGCAGAACTCGGTTGCCTCGCCTGTCATGAATCGGTCACGGATGAACATCCGGATGATGGCTTGGAGGTCAGCAAGGCTGCCTGCCTCGATTGCCATGACGAGATTGGTGAACAGTATGCGAAGAGCGCCCATGTTGAATATGCCGCTTGCGGAGATTGTCATAATCCACACCAGGTCCACGGCTTAGATGAGGTGTCCGGTTATGACCTCAATCAGCAGTGCGCTAGTTGTCATGAAACAGACGACGTTGTCTCTAGTCACAGTGAATGGTTGACCCAGGCCGATCGGCATATTGCCAAGCTTCCCTGCATCTCTTGTCATACCGATTCAGAAGACTACGTTATCGTTCTCTATATGACTCAGCGAGAGAGCAAGGCGGTTATGGGTGACTTTGAACTCTCCACCTATCAGGATCTGGTCGCTCTGGCAAAACAGGAAGATGTAAAAAGTTTAATCGATCTGGATAATGATAATAAAATTTCTTTGGCGGAACTGAGCACTTTCAATTTTGATTCGACTTACCGGTCAATGCGTCTGCAAGCGACTCTGACACCGGCCGATGTTTCACATACCGTTGAAACCTTGGATA
>WTCI01000200.1 GCA_013138655.1 Desulfuromonadaceae bacterium
GGGGAGCTTTGCAGCTGCACCGGATCGTGACCACATCCTCCTTGAATTCGATGGTCAGATTAAAATCCTTAAACTCGTCGTCGATAGCGAGATGGAAATGGTCCCTTGCGCAGGTCAGCAGCCGACACTGACCGTTGACATACAAAGCATGGGCCTTGCGCAGGGTCAGGGGAGTGACGGCGGGGTGGGCCTTGATGGCGGCGAGTTTCTCTTTGATCTGCTCAAGCATGGGGACCTCCGGGAATGAAAATAACGGCGCACTTTACCACGGGCTGAAAGTTCTTTTCCAGTGCCGGGTCTATTTCTTGCGGGATTTATTTTCGACCTGCCCCGCGGAAACAATTACGGCCTGCCGATTGCTGGATGTCGCCGTGGAAAGCTGATAGAGTGGGGGCAGAGCAACCTCAGCATCGCTGAAAGCTGCGTTATTCGGCAGTCTGTTCTGAACAGCGGTAATTTTTTCGGGAGTGAATCCATGACGTTCGATAACCGTATCGGGGAGGCCGAACGGCTCCAGCAGGAGATCAATCAGCACCGGCCGCTGGGCAGGCCCATGCTCCGGCAGCTCAAGGAGTATTTCCGGGTCGGTTTGACCTGGGCCAGCAATGCCCTGGAAGGGAACAGCCTAACCGAGACGGAAACCAAGGTGGTAATCGAGGACGGCATCACCATCGGCGGCAAACCACTGAAGGACCATTTCGAAGCCATCGGCCATGCGGAAGCCTTCGACTATCTCGAAAAACTGGCCAGGCGAAAGAAGATTGCCGAAGGGGACATCCTGAAGCTGCACAAACTCTTCTACCTCCGGATCGACCCGAATCAGGCGGGACGCTACCGCCGGCGGAATATCGTCGTGACCGGGACGGATTTTGTCTTTCCCGCTCCCAGCGAACTCAAGGGGCTTATGGGAGGGTTGGCTGCGGACATCATCCGCCTTCGGGAAGAGCACCATCCCATTGCCTTTGCGGCCCTGCTCCACAACCGGCTGGCAACCATCCACCCCTTTGCCGATGGCAACGGACGGACGGCCCGGCTGCTCATGAACCTCGCCCTTTTGCAGGCAGGGTACCCGGTCACCATCATTCCGCCGGTGCTGCGCAGCGAATATCTTTCAGCGGTGCGGAAGGGGAACGCCGGGGACCATGATCCCTTCATCAACCTGCTCTCTAACATGGTTTATGAGAGCCAGAAAGATTACCTGCGTCTGCTTAGGAGCTTGGAGCGGAAATAGAGAGGGGGCAATGCCCTTGTATGTTAGTTCCAAAGCAACCCTTACAGTATTTCTAAAGACTTGACTGCCGAGATAAGGAACGTTAAAAAATGGTTTCAGTAAATTTAACACTCGGGCCTCAATTATCATAGATCAGCACAACCGGGAAAGGACCACTATGAACGAATATAGAGCAGAAGTTAAAGAACTGCAGATCGGCCCACAGATTCGCCAACTTCGGCAAGATCAGCGCATGACCCTGCAGGACCTTTCTCAGGAGACGGAACTCTCCAAGCCTCTTTTATCACAGATCGAAAATGAACAGGTCATCCCGCCCCTGGCAACCTTGCTGCGGATCGCCAAGGCGCTGCAAGTTCCATTACAGACCTTTTTTGAAGAGGAAGACAATACCCAGAAATGCCTGGTCGTCCGGGCCGGCGACACACCCGGGCAACATCAACGGCCGAGACATGACGGCCCGCCGCAACCTTACCAATATCATTCCCTGGCATATGGCAAAAAACATAAACATATGGAACCGTTCCTGATGGAATTCGATCCGACGCAAACCGGCAATCTCCAATCCGTGCAGCACGTCGGTGAAGAATTCCTCTATGTTCTGGAAGGCCGTGTGCAGCTGAGTCATGGTGAAGAAACCTACATCTTAAACGCCGGGGATTCAGTGTACTGGGATTCCAACGAACCACATAGCCTTAAGGCGCTTGGTGATCAGACGGCCCGCGGGATCGCGGTACTTTACACGAAAAATTAACTGCCGCGCGGCGCCATAGCAGCAAACTTTCTGTTATGCTTTGACGCACAGCGAATTGTTAACCATGATGGTCTCGCAAAAAAGAATACGGGGGCTAAGCAAAAATTTCGGCCTGCAAGGCGTAGCGGTTTTTCAGGGGCGAAGGCATACATATGGGTATGTTGAGATCCTGAAAAACTGCTGCAACGCCGGAGGGCGGACTTTTTGCGACGCCATCAACCATCAGCAAATTTCAGGAGGATCAACATGGCGAAGGTGGGTGTCATTCTCTCTGGTTGTGGCGTGTACGACGGCAGTGAAATCCATGAAGCCGTCATAACCCTGCTGGCGCTTGATCGAGCAGGGGCAGAAGCCGTCTGTATGGCTCCGGATATGGAACAGGGAGTCGTCAATCATCTGACAGGTGAACCGGTCGAAGGTGCGGTGCGTAACGTTCTCGAAGAATCGGCACGGATTGCCCGTGGAAATATCTCCGATATTGCTACGATGTCGGCAAGCGATATAGACGCGCTGATTCTGCCGGGCGGCTTCGGCGCGGCAAAAAATCTCTGTGATTTTGCTTTCAAAGGCCCAGACTGTGAAGTCCACCCGCAAGTCGCCCGCCTGATTCGAGAAATCGTCTCTGCCAAGAAACCGCTGGCGGCAATCTGTATTGCTCCGGCACTGGTCGCCAAAGTTCTTGGCGATGACAAACTTTCTCATCAGCTGACAATCGGCACAGATGAGGGAACTGCCGGAGCGATTTCATCAATGGGTGCGACTCATGTTTCCTGTCCGGTCAACGAATTTGTCATAGACAAAGGAAACAAGCTTGTCACTTCTCCGGCCTACATGCTCGCCGGCAGTATCGGTGAAGCCGCCGAAGGGATTGAAAAAACCGTCAACGCAATGCTTGAAATGATTTAATGACAGACACGAATGGCGCTAGTTTAAGGTCTTTTGTAGGAGTAAAGCCGGGACTGTCCCCAGCACCATCGGGGGCTGTCCCGGTTTTACGGTTATGAAACTGTGGTGGTTCGCATCGCAAAAGCCTGGGACAGCCCCCACCCTTCGCCTTCGCTCAGGAGCCGGTGGGGACAGTCCCGGTTTTGCTGGAGCTGCCGGTCTCGGCAAAAGTTTTCCCCAAGGAGATGCCAATGGACAAGTACCGTTGCGTAATTTGTGACTATGCTTACGACCCGGCAGAAGGGGATCCGGGCAACGGCGTTGCGCCGGGAACAAAGTTTGAAGATCTGCCCGATGACTGGTGTTGCCCACTCTGCGGTGCCGACAAGTCAAACTTTGAACCCATGTAAATTTTCGTTTTCGATTTCTGTGTGAAGAGGGCTCGATCGCATAAGCGACCGGGCCCTCTCATATTATAGAATCAGCTGTCTGACCTGTGCTAATCTGTCACATTAAATGAGCGGAGAAGCAACCCATGCCGGAAAATCATCATCGCAAGCCTGACTGGCTTAAGGTCAGATTCCCCGCGGGGAAGAACTTTGCCAGAATTGATCGTTATCATCGCGAAAAGGGTCTGAATACGGTCTGTCGCAGTGCCGCCTGCCCGAACCAGGGGGAATGCTGGAGTCAGGGAACCGCAACCTTCATGATCCTCGGCAACAATTGCAGTCGGCATTGCCGCTTCTGTAATGTTGACAGTGGCCCCCTCAGCCCACCGGATCCTCAGGAACCGGCCAAGGTCGCGCAAGCCATCGTCGAACTGCAACTCAAGCATGCAGTGATCACCTCGGTGACGCGCGACGACCTTCCTGACGGGGGCGCCTGTCATTTTGTCGCCCTGATCGAAGAAATTCGCCAGCGAACCTCCGCTTGCCGAATCGAGCTGCTCATACCGGACCTGCAGGGCAACTGGCAGGCCCTTGAGCAAATTGTCAGCGCGCAACCGGATATCCTCGGCCACAACATCGAAACTGTTCCGCGCCTCTACCCTGAGGTTCGGCCCGAAGCAAACTATCAACGTTCGCTGGATCTGCTCGCCGAGGTGCGCCGCCAGTCGGAACAAATCGTCACTAAATCAGGGGTGATGCTGGGCATGGGAGAAACCGAGGCAGAGCTGCGACAAGCGATGAGAGACTTGCGAAAACATCACTGCCGGATTCTCACCCTCGGGCAATACCTGGC
>WTCI01000164.1 GCA_013138655.1 Desulfuromonadaceae bacterium
GCTGAAAATTACCCGTCTGGCTCAGCAGTTTTGCTTAAGTCCGGACCAGCTTACCCCGGAGTTGGAAGCCTTGGGGGAACGCCTTTTCCAGTTTCGCAAAAGCGAAATTGATTATCTGTTTGACTGGACCCACGGTCTTTATCCCTCCCAAACTCCGCCACGTGATGATTACGAGCAGCAGCGTAATGAACTCAAGCGGGTTTTACGGCGCCTCACCGACCTGATATTTATTCTGGCTGATCAGGAAAGTGTCCGGGCCCGGCTGGCAGAGACTCAGGGTCCGGAAGGATTGGTTCTTGAAGCCCGGGATCTTTATCTGGAGAATTGTGCGGCGACAGAAGCGGTTTTTCTGTTGGTTGATCATAACAACAATCAACTTTCCGGCATTACCGCCAAGGGCCAGTCCAGGTTGATCGGTGAATTGAAAGTGCCTCTCGACGATGCTACCAGCCTGATTGCCCAAGCTCTGCTTGAAGGCGAAGCGGTTTGCTCTCTGTCTGAGACTGAACGACGTCTGACCGTGACGGATCAGCTGCTGCTGAGGATCTGCGGCAGCCGGGGATTTTTCTGTCAGCCTTTCCGGCTTGATAATTATCTGCTGGGGGTGGTGGTTCTCGGGATTGATAATGAGCAAGATCTTGAGCCGTTGAAAAGTCTGCGCCTGAAGATGTTTGCACAAGTGGTCAGTAGCTCTCTGGCCATGCTTGCCTCTGAGGTTCAGGAACGGCTGAATGAAGGGAACAGCTTGCTGCGGCGGGTCAGTTATGAATTGAGCAATCCCCTGACAATCATCGGCAATTATGCTGAAGTTCTGGGGAAACAGCTGGAGAATGACCAGAGCCGAAGTTTGACAGAATCGATCAAGCGTGAAGTAAAACGCATCGATGATGTTTTGAATTACTACCTCACCCGGCAAGAAATGCCACGCTTCCCCGATCATAGCGTCAGTTTGAACCAATTGGTGCAGGAGTCGGTTGATGCTTTGCAGGATGCCGAGTTGAAACCGCGTCATATCAGGGTCAAGCTGGATCTGAAAAAGGATCTGGAGCGCGTAGCCACCAATGAGGTTCTGGTCAAACAGATCCTTGTCAACCTGATGAAAAATGCTGCGGAAACCGTTGAAAAGGGTGGCTTGATCAAGCTGTCGACCCGTGACAGTTATTGTGCAGATGGTGCTCGTTATGTTGAAATCGTTGTCCAGGATGGCGGCGAGAAAAGCGACAGTCAGGACCAGGGGCACCTGCTCAGGGCGGTTTCGAGCCAGGGTGGAACGGCGGGGCACGCCAAGATCGGTCTGAGACTCGTCAAGGGGATGGTTGATGACCTTGGCGGGCGCATCAGCTTTCACAGCTCTTCCGTTTCGGACACCGGTTTTCATTTGCAGATACCCTGTGGAAGGGATACGGATTTAGCTGCCGAGCAAGCTTAGGGGGGGATTTTGTTAAGTACGATAACAAACGGAGCTTTGACTCCCGATAAACAAGAACAGTCGCGGATACTGCTTGTTGACGATCAGTTGCCGGTGCTTGAAAGCCTGCAGGCGCTGCTGCGCATCAACGGCTATCAGGCTGATCTGGCCACCAGCGGCAGAGAGGCGCTGACCAGGCTGGAGAAGAATCTCTATCGCCTCGTGCTGCTCGATCTGCAAATGCCAGTCATTGATGGTCGCCAGGTGCTGCACTTCATTCGTCAACAACAAATTGATGTTGAAGTTGTGCTTGTTAGCGGGGAATCCTCTTTTCATTCGGTCAAAGAGGCCCTGCGCAACGGCGCCTATGATTTTATTCGCAAGCCCTATGAACCGGAAGAACTCTTGATGACGGTCAGCAATGCTCTTGAGCATTATTGGCAATCGCGGCAGCTCCGCCAGGCCGAGCTTTCTCTGCATGAATCGGAGCAGATACATCGTTTTATCGTTAACAATTCACCTGATTTTATCTATCTGCTCGACCCGCACGGAATCTTTACCTACGTGAATGATAAGGTTGAAGATCTGCTTGGTTATAAGCGGAGTGAGTTGATCGGTCAGCATTTCTCCAAGCTGATCCATCCGCACAACGCAGACGATATCTATACCTTTTTCAGCGAGCATCGTGCCGATACTCGAGCCACGCAAAATATCGAAATTCGTCTCTTGGTCAACGAAGCCTGCGAACAGGTAAAATGTTTAGAGAACGCTGAATTGATTGTCGAGTTGAACGCCATCGGCAGGTATGAAAATGATGCCATGGGGCAGCAGATCTTTGCCGGGACGCTCGGTTGCGCACGTGATATCACGGTGCGAAAACACTCCGAAGCACGCATCAGCTACCAGGCCTATCATGATCTGCTGACCCGCCTGCCGAACCGGGTGTTGTTCAATGATCGGATCTCCCAGGTTTTTGCCCATGCCCGCAGAAATAACCAGAAGTTTGCCTTGCTGTTTCTTGATCTTGACCGTTTTAAACTGATCAACGACGCTCTGGGGCATGCTTTGGGCGACCTGGTTTTGCAGCAGGTTTCAAAACGGATTCTGCGCTGTCTGCGAGCGGAAGATACTTTGTGTCGTTTCGGTGGTGATGAGTTCGCTCTGTTGCTGCCCGATATTACCACCAAGGAAGCGGTGACCGCTGTTGCCGAAAAAATTCTCAAGGCCGTTCGCAAGCCCTTCAAAATCAAGAAGCATGAACTTTATCTGAGTGTCAGCATCGGTATCGCTCTCTATCCGCTGGCGGGTGAAAATAAAGACACCCTGCTCCAGAGCGCCGATATCGCCATGTATCATGCCAAGGCCGCCGGCAAGGATGGTTACTGCTTCTACAGTGATGCTATGGATGGCAGTGATTCGACCTTCTTGTCCGTTGAAAGGGACCTGTACCTGGCATTGGAAAATGGCCAGTTCGAGGTTTTCTTTCAACCCAAGGTTGAACCGGTCAACCATGTCATTGTCGGGATGGAAGCACTGCTCAGGTGGCGGCATCCTGAAAAGGGGTTGATTTTCCCCGATGATTTTATTCCGATCGCCGAGGAATCCAAGTTAATTGTGCCGATCGGTCACTGGGTTTTGCGGACGACCTGCGAGGAACTGGCGCGTTGGAAGCGGCAGGGGCTGCCTGACTTGAAGATCTCGCTTAATATCTCTTCTGTCCAGCTGGAACAGGAGGATTTCGTTCAGACCTTCATCGATACCCTGCAGGAATTCAATTTAAATGTGGCAATGTTTGAAATCGAAGTGACTGAGCAGGGGCTGTTGAAAGGGCCGAACGAGGTCGTCCGGCGGTTGCGGCAACTCAGGTCTTATGGTGTTTCCATCGCGATCGATGATTTCGGGCGGGGATATTCATCGCTCAGCTATCTGCAGGATTTCCCGGTCAATACGTTGAAGATTGATCGTTCGTTCGTGCGTGAAATTGAAGAAGGACAGGGGAAGGCCTGCGTTGTTGATGCGATCGCCATGATGGCCAAAGGGCTCAATCTGCACACGGTTGCCGAAGGGATAGAAAACCTTCTGCAACTCGATTACGTGACAAATCTCGGTTGTGACGAGGTTCAGGGTTATCTTTTTGGTGAGGCTCTGCCGGCGCAAGATGCGCTGAAT
>WTCI01000262.1 GCA_013138655.1 Desulfuromonadaceae bacterium
GGTTGATGGCGTTGCAAAAAGTCCGCCCTCCGGCGTTGCAGCAGTTTTTCAGGATCTCGACATACCATATGTATGCCTTCGCCCCTGAAAAACCACTACGCCTTGTAGGTCGAAATTTTTGCTTAGCCAGCGTATTCTTTTTTGCGAGACCATCAAAATGTTGTTGTCGTTTAACTTGTGGAATGAAGGGGAGAGAAAGCCATGAAATTTCTGACGACTGATCCTGCTGCTGAACCTTCAGCTGTTCTCTATAAGCGTTGCACCGTTGACCTGAAGACGGGTGAAACAACCTTTGTCGATCTGCCCTGCCGAAATCTGGAGGATGTGCTGGGCGGTTTCGGGCGCTCTTTTCAGGACCTGGCCAAGCGGCAAATTGAGAACGCCTATTGCGACGAGAATCCGTTGATCATCAATACCGGGCTACTGACCGGCAGTTCTGTCATGACGGCACTCCGCACCTACTTCTCCGGTTATAGTCCGATCAAGGGCTCGAAAAAGGGGCTGCCGGCCGCCATGTGGTCAACCGGGAGCGGCAAGTTAGGCGCCAAATTCAAGTGGACCGGGCTGGATGAACTGATCTTCGAGAACTGCTCGAAGAAGCCGCTCTACGTGGTGATTACAGAGAGCGGGAAGGGGCCGCAGGTTGAGCTCAAGCCCGCCGATCATCTGCTCGGCCTCTCGACTCATGACAAGATTATGGCCCTGCAAAAGGAGTACGACAACGCCCATTTTGCCGCCATCGGTCCAGCTGGGGAAAACTGGCAGAACAACTATATGGGCGCGGTGGCCCTTTCGACCGAGAATCAACTCAAGTCGGGTGAGGACAAGTGCCGCTTTGCCGGTCGCGGCGGCATGGGCAGCCTGATGGGCTACAAGAACATCCTCGCTCTGGTTGCCCAGAGCAGCGACAAGATCGGCAAGGTCAGTGAGGCGGTCAAGAAGGTCAACATCAATGTCATCAAGGGGGGTGGTTCGGCGCGCATTCAACCGCTCAGTCGCGGTGGCGGTGGCGGTACCTGGGCAGCCTATGATGTCCTGCAGGAGTTCCATGCCGTGCCGGTCAATAATTTCCGACCACAGGGGAATGACATCCCGGAGAAACTGTTCCGCGAGAATGTTGAGAAAAAGTATGACATCAAGTCGGAGGCCTGCTACCGTTGCGGCATCACCTGTCATAACAATATCTCCGAAAAGAACGCCGATGGCAGCAGGGGAGAGTTCCTGGCCAAGTTCGACTACGAGCCGCTCAACCTGCTCGGCACCAATCTCGGCATTCACGATGCCGGTCAGGCCGCCCGTTTGATCCAACTCGGGGATAACTACGGTATGGATGCCATCTCCCTCGGCGTCACCATCTCCTACGCCCTGGCCTACAACGAGCGTCATCCGGAGAAAACCATCCTGGGCGGTGTCTCTTTCGGTAATTACGAAAAAATCCGCGAACTGATCATCCAGGCCGGAAAGGGAAAACTGCCGGAGATCGGCAAGGGCTCCATGCGCCTCTCGGAGAGTCTCGGCGAGACAGCTTACGCCTACCACGTCAAGGGGCTGGAGATTGCCGCCTACCAGCCGGAAACCAACCCCGGCTACGCTTGGGCTATCGCCGGCGGTCACATGTCGATGGGCACCTACGGATTGCTGACCCGGGAAGGCAAGACGGATCTCGACTCCTGGGTCAAAGGGATTACTGAAGACAAGCTGCACATTGTCGGCTTCGACATGATCGGGCTGTGTAAATTCTTCGATATCGCCAAAGGGATCGGCACCCAGATGGTGGTCGATTGCCTGAAGAGCGAATTCGACCTGGATGTCAGCACTGAGGATATCCGCGCCGCCGTGCGCCGGGCTTTCCTGCGTGGCTTGGCTCTGGAACTGCGTCAGGGCTACACCAAGGCGGAGTTTTGCCTGCCTGCCGAGGTGATCGAGGATCCGAATCCCAACATCAAGCTGCCGAGTATCACCAGCCCGGAATTTATCGAAAAGCTGGAGAAGCGGGTCTGGGAAATCTTTGAGCCGGAATTGAAGGGGATTTTGGACTAATTTTCTGGAGCTGTAATGTCCGTTTATAATCTGCCTGTCCTGTTTTTTCTGAGAATGTTTTTCTCTCGGCTGAAATCCGTCAGGCAGACCCTTCCTCTGCTGCTGTTGATTGCACTGATCTTCCTTGGTTGGCCAACCTCTGTCTTGGCAGCCAGGGTTAACGTTCGCGGTGTTTCCGGAGCACTTGCAGATAACGTTGCGGTTTTTCTTGCCTCAGTTCCTGATCCGCAGAGTGATGATCTTGAGAACTACCGGGAGCAGCTGAAAAAAAGCAGTTTGCAGGCTCTTCAGGCGTTCGGCTACTACGAGCCCGCCATAACCGTTAAGGTCGAAAAGGCTGAAAAAAGCTATTCAGCAGAGATTCATATTGTTACCGGTAATCCGGTAAGAGTTACCCATCTGGATCTGCAGATAGAGGGTGAAGCTCAGCATGATCCTGAATTTCAGAGCATAATGCGCGACCACCCATTACCGTTGGGTGACCCTTTTCATCACGGTAAATATGAAGAACTAAAATCTCGTCTCTCCGATCTGGCCACCTCAAGAGGCTATTTTGATGCGCAGTGGCTGACAGCCAAAGTTGAAATCAGTATTAAAGAACGCAGTGCCAGGATAAATCTGCTCTTCGATTCCAAAGAGCGCTATCGTTTTGGTGAGGTCACAATCTCGGGCGCACCTGAATTAGAAGAGTTAATCAAAGCAACGCAGCCGTTTAATGTCGGTGATCCATATTCAACAATAATGCTGGCTGACTATAACGCCAGACTGAACGACAGTAATTTCTTTCGGACTATTCTGGTGCTGCCCGATTTTGCTAGACGGGCTGACGGAGTCGTTCCGATCATTATTCAGGCGACCCCATACGCCAGAAATATCGTCAGTGTCGGTGGCGGCTTTTCTACTGATATCGGCCTGCGTGGAACATTGAAATGGACGGTGCCGCGGATCAATCAAGCTGGACATTCGGTTATTGCCGAGCTTGAAGTTTCTAATCCAGAGCAGCAAGCTACTGCTTCCTATAAGATTCCGCTCGAAGATACGTATGAAAATTACGGCTTGCTGCAAATGGGCTATAAACACAGAAATAATGACGATACCGATAGCCGTAAATATACTCTGCAGGCTAAACGACAGCGCAAGCTGGCCAACCAGTGGGCGCGAGTCTATTTGCTGCGTTATGAACTGGAAGATTTCCGTCAGGGGGAGCAAAGAGACTGGTCCAGTTTGATTCTGCCGGGGATCAGTTTTACCAGGGAGCGCAGTCGCGGCGGCTTGAATGTCTATTGGGGCGACATGCTCCAGTTTTACCTGGAGTTCTCCGACCCGATCTGGGGTTCGGATGTTCGTTTGGCCAAAGTTCATGGCCGGACCAAATGGGTCAGGACTGCCGGTGACAGGGCCGAGCATAAATTCATTGCCCGAGCAGATTTGGGTGCCATTGCGGTTGAGTCTATTTATGAGGTGCCTGCGTCCATGCGCTTTTTTACCGGTGGTGATCAGAGTATCCGTGGCTTCAGCTATGAAGCGATCGCTCCGCGCGATGAACAGGGTCTCCTGATCGGTGGCAGGTATCTGACGGTCGGGAGCTTGGAATATAGCTACCTGCTGTTGGAGAAATGGCGGGTGGCAAGTTTTATCGATGTCGGTACGGCAACCAACGATTTCAGTGAACCGCTCTCGATCGGCAGCGGGGTTGGTCTCCGTTGGATTACCCCGGTCGGGCCGCTACGGCTGGATCTGGCTTTTGCGCTGTCTGAACCTGGAAAACCCTGGATGATTCACTTTTCCATGGGGCCCGACATATGAGTGTCAAGTCAACATTACTTAAACTCAGACGTTGGGTGCTGCGCTTGTCTCTGGCAGCTATTGCGCTGCTCTTTCTGCTGACGATTGCCCTACTTGCTCTGCTCGGTACCCACCAGGGCAACTGTTGGCTGCTGGCCGTCATTACCCGCATAGAGCCGCGTTTCGCTGTAACCCTGGAACGTGGGACTCTGCTCGGCGAGGCGACACTGGACAATCTCAGCTGGTCCAGCACAGGTATCGACATCCTGATTCCGCAACTGGAATGGCGTTGGGACTGGCAGTGCCTGAGTGACGGGATGCTCTGCCTTGATCAGTTGCGGGCCCGGGGCGGCAGGCTGTCCCTGACAGAGAATCCCGCTGCCGTTTCAACTGCGGAAGTTGAGGGTGCCGCCTTTGAGCTGCCGTTTGCTGTCGAGATCCGCAGCCTGCAGTTGCAGCAAACCAGGGTTGATGCCTATGGCCAGAAGATTGTTCTGGCTGACCTGCAGCTGGCTGCCAGGTTGGACGAGGATGGCTTGCAGATCGCCCCGCTGAAACTTGGGGATCTCCAGGTGACAATCGCGACAACTCCATCGGGACCGGCGTCTGCCGGGGCAAATGCAGCCGCTGGACATGCGCCTCTGGTCCTGCCCGAAATCAATCTGCCCTTGCCCATCCGGCTGGATGGCCTGGATTTGGAAAATGCACACATCCGCCAGGCTGAGACCGAATACCTGATTCACAATTTACAGCTGTCGGCCCGCGCCAGAGGATCGGAGGTCGAGGTTTCGAGATTGGGGATATCCACTCCGGAAGTCTCGCTGCAGGCTCAGGCGCAGATCAGCTTGGTCGCTGATTACCCCTTGTCTCTGCATGCCCGGGGCAAGCTGCTTGAACTTCCGCCCCTGAGCGGGCTTGAGGTTCAACTGACCGCAACCGGCAGTGTTGCCGACATTGTGGTCGAACTCAGCGCAACCGGCCCGGTCTCGGGCCGGTTGCAGGCGCAGGCAAAGCTGCTTGATCCGCTGCTGCCGTTTGCCGCTCAACTGTCTTGGCAGGATTTCAACTGGCCCATCCAACAGCCGACCTTGCACTCTGATGGGGGGCAGGTTGCGATCAGCGGGTCGCTTGAAGACTATGCCTTGCAACTTTCCGGGGATGCCAGTGGTGAGCAGTTCCCGGATCTGGCATTAACGGCCCGAGGCCAAGGGGATGCACAGCAGCTGAGGCTGGACTCTTTGATCCTGGAGGCGCTCGAGGGGGCCGCCGAGCTCAACGGCTCATTGCGCTGGGGAGAAGAACTTGCCTGGCAGGGACAGCTGGTTCTTCAGCAGATCAATCCGGCAGGGTTGGTCGCTGCGCTGCCGGGGCAACTTTCAGGCCGGCTGAACACTGAGTTTCTGTTGCGCGACGGCAACTGGGATCTACGCTTGCAGCAGATTGAGATTGACGGCGAACTGGTGGGGCAGCCTTTGCGCCTGCACGGGGGAGTGCAGGTCAATCAGACCGGTGACTGGCAGCTTTCGCAATTGCAGTTGCACAGTGGTGATAACCGGTTGCTGGTCAATGGTCGAATCGGTGAGGAGAGCAGCCTCGTGGGTGAGCTTGAGATTATCGATCTGCAGGCCTCGATTCCTCAGGCAACCGGTACTGCAAGAGGAGAATTCAACCTCTCCGGCAGGCGGGAAGCATTACAGTTGCAATTTTCGCTTGCTGCGGAAAAGTTGGTTTATGCCGAGCAAGGAATCGAGTCGCTTGATGCCGGCGGTCAACTGACTTTTGCGGCAATGCCGCAGGGTTCGATGCGTATCCAGGCTGCAGGGATTACTTATCGGAACCTCTCTTTTGATCATCTGGACGCTGCTTTTGCCGGCGACAGCGACGCTCACAGCCTGTCGCTTGACTTGCAGGGAGAGAAGTTTTCTGCGCACAGCAGTCTTAAGGGGCGGCTGGTTGAGCAACTCTGGTCCGGGCAGTTGCAGGACAGCCGGCTGGAAACGCCGCTCGGTCGCTGGAGTTTGGATGACCCTCTCGATCTGAACTATGATCTTGAGCAGCAGCGTGCGGCCATCGCCAGGCATTGCTGGCGCTCCGGGGATGCCGGCCTCTGCCTGAATGAAGAGGCCCAGGTCGGCGAGATAGGGCGACTGAGCATCAGTCTGCAAAATTTTTCCAGTTCACAACTGGCCGAACTGCTGCCTGAGGGATTCTCCTGGCAGGGAAGTCTTGCAGCCAACGCTGTTGCGCATTGGGCGCCGGATCAGAAGCCCCGGATCAAGGTCGAGCTGTCAGCAGGCAGTGGTCGTTTCGAAATTGAACAGGTTGGACAAAAACTGCAGGCGGATTATCAGCAACTGGAGGTGAGCGCGGCGCTCGATGAAACGTCCGC
>WTCI01000224.1 GCA_013138655.1 Desulfuromonadaceae bacterium
ATAGTTGACCACTACACAAAAGTTGTTATTTATGACAATTTCCGCCTGCTCGATTTTCGGCGGTTTTTACCTCCCAAAACGTCTGATTTTCGATAACTGCAGCTTGCCTGTTCTGGATGGATATTACCAAACTCGGCACAGCCTTGAAGAAAAGGGGTGCCAAGACCATCAATATTGCAGTCAGTCGACGAAGGGGATTGACCCATCTCAATATAGGCGATGTGTTTAAAACGCTTTACTTCCCACCCCTCAGGAATCTCCCCAATCCACTCAACCCCGGAAGGTTTATATTTCGCATACGGTTTATAGCTCATATCAATAGCTTCCATATTGGTGGGCAATGCCCACCCTACCAAGGCTTCATCCAAATATTGGTGGGCAATGCCCACCCTACCGGTTATTACAAATATTGTTGACAATCTCGTAGGGTGGGCACCGCCCACCAAATCCTTCCATAACACCTGTCGGCAATCCCGTAGCGCCCACCGGTTCAACTAAAATGCCGAATCACTCTCCAAATTCACCCGTACTCACACCTTTCGGTTCACTCCCCCATCCTTCGGCATAAGCCCCTTCTTTGACCAAACGATGGAATGTTGAATATGGCCAATCGATTGCCGATCCAACCAATCCATGTTTTACCGGATTGTAATGGATGTAATCGAGATGCCTGTTGAAATCATTCTCGTCCCTTATTTCGTGCTCCCAAAAACGGCGTTGCCACAAGGTGCTTTCCCGGTGTTTTTTCCGACTTGTACTCAACAACTCTTTGTTGAAAAAGCTCGATTCTGCTCGTTTGGAAAATCTCGCCTTGATCATGCCCCAACGTTTTGAAAAATCGTTGTCATTGTCCGGTAATGTCCACATACAATGAAGGTGATCAGGCAGCAGAACCCAACCATCAACCGTGAATGGATGAATTTTTCGCACATCACGAACAACCTCCCGCAGGATAATTCTCGACTCCGGCAGCGTTAATATCCGTTGACGACGATGAGTGACCACCGTGAAGAAGTAGGTTCCTCCACAGGTTCGCGATCTACGGTAATTGGGCATGAGTCTCCAATCTATCGAGCCGAATTTTGGTGGGCAATGCCCACCCGACCGGCTATAACATATGTCGTTGATCACGTAGCCCACCGAATCCTTCTACAACACCAAGCCGCAACGTTTTCGACCTACACAACAATGGTGGGCAATGCCCACCCTACACCTATGACTAATCCACTCAACCCCGGATGCTTTATATTTTGGATACGGCTTGTAGCTCATACCCCCCTCCCCGCCCAGATCGGCCGATTGCGCCAGTCCGCAGGAAATCCCATTGAACGCTCAAACACCTGCGGATACCGGGTAAAGAGTTCACCAAGGCGTTTTTTCCAGTGGTGACCGGGGTTGATGATATCCATCATATAGGCGAGCATGACCAGTGTGTTGTAAATACGCTTGCCGTCGGTGCGGTTGAAATTCGGCAAAAGCGATCCGGGCCGATGGTTCGGTAGCCGCCATGCAAAAGTAAACTCCCGATTCCAGAGCCTGGAATGGTGGGCGCAGTGGTTACGGACAATGCTCAAGTGATGCAGGAATGAGGTCAGGTTCACTTCATCCATATTAAACATATGCGCGACCGCATTGCGATCAGCACCATGCCTCAGATTGGCGTACCAGTTGGAAAGTTGGCCAAAAGTCATGATTTCGCAAATCACCCAGACCGGTGGCAGGTCTTCATCATACCTTCTGAAGTGCCGGACAAAGGTTTCGGAACTGCGTCGTACCGTCTCTTTTAGAGAATCGACATTGTCTCGATGCCTCCATCTTGCCTTAAAGAGATTGGGGTCGAGGTGGGCGTGTGTTCCATGGGTGTGAGCCAGATGATATGCCCACTGAGTTCGCAGAGAGACCTCAACGCGCTCGATAGCGTCAAGGATCAGCAACCGCAGTTCCCGGTCGAATATGTAATGTTCGAGAATGTGATTGAAATCGGTTCCCGGACGGAACTGATGGGTCGTGTGGTCCTGTTCATAAGGCAACCAATAGGCAGCCAATCGATAGTAGTTCAGGTGGGAAAGGTAATGGATAGCGCGGGGTCGGTCAGAAACCTGCAAGCCGCGTTCAACCAGCAGGTCGAGTTGTTCGTCGTAGGTCTTGGGGGGCTTAGTGAAACGCATAAGCACCCCCTGAAAAAAAAGTAACCCCCAATGGTGCGCAGATCTTACGGGATGCGTTGGGGGTGTTGTTAAGTACAATTATAGTTATCCGCCAGGTTAAAGCAACACTTTTTTCATTCTGCGCTCTGGCGTTATTCTCACAACGAACTTGACGTCGTTGCTTCGAAAATAAAATTTCTGACTGCATGTTCCCCCCCATCAGTCCAGAATCTCCTTCAACAACCCTTCAGTCTGCTCCTCCAGCGCCAGAATATCGGCCTTGATATCCTCCAGCGAACGCAACGGCGTGAACTTGTAGAAAGACTTGGTGAAGTTGAGCTCGTAACCGATCTTATCCTTGCTGCGATCCATCCAGGCATCGGGCACATGCGGCACCACCTCGCGGACAAAATAGGCGTCGATATCGTCCTTGAGAGGAATTTTCTCTGTATCGCGCAGCTTACTGTCCGGCTTGGGATTGCCTTGTCTGTCGGTTTTGACCTTGCCGTCTTCCACCAGCGGTCGTTCAACCGTCACCTTGGTGTAACCG
>WTCI01000143.1 GCA_013138655.1 Desulfuromonadaceae bacterium
CTCTCGGGTCAACTTAAAGGGCTGATGATTCTGCTGCTGAATTTTTGTGACTCTAACAATCGGGAGCGGAAATAGTCAACTGCTTAATTGTTGAACTCACGTGCGGTTAGTCGATGAGCCGGCCGATACGTCCCCAGCGAACCTTGTCGAGAAGATCCGCCTTTGCATTCCAGGACCAGTACTTGACAAAAGCTAAGCCCTTGATTTTCGATTTGTGTACAAAACCCCAGAAACGACTGTCGAACGAGTAGTCACGGTTGTCTCCCATAACAAAATAGCTGTCAGCAGGAACCTTGATCGACCCGGTATAATCTCTCGGACCAGCGACAAAGGGAATCACCTGATTATCCTTGTGAACTTGCTGCGGGATATTGTAGACCGTGCCATTGACATAAACCTGCTTCGCTTTGACTTCAATCAAATCCCCCGGTTCACCGACAACCCGTTTGATAAAATCCCGCCGCTGAAAGTAGGATTTGCCTTCATCCTCGGGAAACTCGAAAACGATGACGTCGCCCCGTTGCGGATCACGCATCTTAAGATAGGTTTGCTCGGTAAAGGGCAATTGAGTTCCGTAAATGAATTTATTAACCAGCAGGTGGTCGCCGATCAGCAGGGTGTCAAGCATCGAGCCTGAGGGTATTTTAAACGCCTGAAAAAGAAAGGTGCGAATGATCAGCGCCAGAATAACAGCGACAATCAGCGCTTCCGACCATTCACGATACCAGGGTTTTTTTTCCGTCAATGTCTTGCTCTTCTTTTTAAAGATAGCCATTGTGTCTACTCTTTAATTTTGAGGATTGCCAGGAATGCGTCCTGTGGCAGTTCCACACTGCCAACCCGTTTCATCCGCTTTTTGCCGGCTTTCTGTTTCTCCAACAGCTTTCTTTTTCGAGTAATATCACCGCCGTAACATTTCGCCGTAACATCCTTGCGCAGCGCCTTGACCGTCGAGCGGGCAATCACCTTATTGCCGATAGCAGCCTGGATAGCGACTTCAAACTGCTGCCTGGGAATAAACTCTTTCATCTTGGCAACCAGTTCGCGTCCCCGGAATTGAGCCTTGTCGTGATGCACGATCAGGGACAGTGCGTCCACAACATCGCCATTGATCAACACATTCAGCCGCACCAGCCGGCTCGGCCGGAAATCAAGATGTTCATAATCGAGAGAGGCATAACCGCGGCTGATCGATTTGAGCCGGTCAAAGAAATCGAGGACGATTTCATTCAATGGTAACTCGTAGACGACCATAACCCGGTTAACGGTCAGATATTTCAGCTCTCGCTGGATGCCACGTTTTTCGATGCAGAGTTTTAACACGGCGCCGACAAATTCATTCGGCACATGGATTGAGGCCAGGACAAAAGGTTCTTCTATCTTATCAATAAACTGAACCTCCGGAAGCATATTGGCGCTTTCGACATGAAGCAGCTCACCTTTGACTGTGGTGACCTTGTAAACAACCGTTGGCGCCGTGGTGATCAGCTCGACGTTAAATTCACGCTCCAACCGTTCCTGAATAATTTCCATATGCAGCAGGCCGAGGAAACCACAGCGAAAACCGAAACCGAGGGCCAGAGAGTTTTCCGGCTCAAAGGAGAACGCGGCATCGTTTAAACGTAATTTTTCCAGGGCATCACGCAGGGCATCGTACTCACCAGAATCGATCGGATAAAGGCCGGAAAAGACCATCGGCTTGACTTCATGGAAGCCGGGGAGCGGTTGCTCCGCCGGGCGATGTAGATGGGTGATGGTGTCGCCAACCTTGGCATCTTCGACAACCTTGATCCCGGCGACAACAAAACCGACCTCTCCGGCGGACAATTGCGGTAATTCGAGCAGATGAGGGCTGAAAGCACCGACTTTCTGCACCTCGTAAACACCGCCGGTGGCCATTAACTTGATTTTTTCGCCCTTCTTGATGACGCCGTCAATAACACGAACCAGCACAACAACCCCCTGATAAGAGTCATACCAGGAATCAAATGTCAGCGCTTTTAAGGGAGCTTTCGGGTCTCCGGTGGGTGCCGGGACACGTTCGACAACGGCCTCAAGGATTTCATCGATACCGAGACCTTCCTTGGCACTGGCCATGATCGCATCATGTGTGTCGATACCGATAATCTCTTCGACTTCTTCCTTGATCCGCTCAGGTTCAGCACTCGGCAGGTCGATCTTATTCAAAACCGGGAAGATTTCCAAATCCTGATCAATGGCCATATAGACATTGGCGAGAGTCTGCGCTTCAACCCCCTGCGCCGCATCGATGACCAGCATCGCTCCTTCACAGGCTGACAAAGAACGGCTGACTTCATAGGAAAAGTCGACATGCCCCGGGGTGTCGATTAAATTGAGGATATAATCCTGACCATCCTCGGCGCGGTAGTTCAGGCGCACGGCTTGAGCTTTGATGGTGATGCCCCGCTCTTTTTCGAGCTCCATTTTATCAAGGTACTGATCAGACTTTTCACGGTCTGTCAGGGCGCCGGTTTTCTCCAGCAAACGATCAGCGAGAGTTGATTTGCCGTGATCAATATGGGCGATGATAGAGAAATTACGAATGTTTTTCAGGTTCATGAAAACTCAAATAAAACTTGTCTGTTAGGGTGATTTTACCGAACTGGTGATTTTAAACTTACCCCCCCGCTTTTGTAAAGAAGAAAGGGTGCGACGTGCCGTGAGGAGGATGTGGGATTAACGGTTCACGGCAGACCTTTTTTGCACCGGAAAAGTCAGCCTCCCGTTGTTGTGGAAAAAAATGATTTATGGGCTGGAAAATGCTTGTTTTTTCAATCAGAAAGGAAGAGGGCACCGGGCCTGACCGGGGTCATACGGGATGCTATTTTCAGCACGCTAGCAGGCTGTTGAAAAGGGTTCAAACCGGCATTCCTGAAAGGTTTTATCGGGAATGCCGGTTTGATGAACTCGTAAAGGTTTAGTCCGCCTTTGCAGTGTGACATACAAAGCAGCCTGTTCCGGCAGCTCCGCCGCCTCCGGTTATCATTCCTGCATAATCCCAGCGAAGCATATCGGCATAAGGAGAGCCGTGAGGTCTATGACAGGAGAGACATTGCACCATGTCAATACCCGGGGTTACCACGGCAGAAGGGCCGGTGCAACTGTCGATATCAGGCCGGGCAACCGGGACCTGGGGGTTGTATGTTTTATAATGCTGATATTCTTTTGTGACATCATCAGGCAATGCAAAATCGGTAGGATGTCTGAGCCATGGAGATGCTGTGCCTGTTCCTCCATCTGCACCACCGCTGCCGCCTATATTATGGGCATTGGCATGGCATCCGCTGCACCACCGGCTGATGGAGGCGTAACCACCAGAAGAGCAACCGCTTCCCCAGCCTACGGTATTCATCGGTCCACCGGGATACTCGTTATGCACAGCGGAAGTGGGGTTTGCCTCCCAGTTCGGATCTTCAATCCCTTTTACACCGATATTGTCGTGCCAGCCTACGTCACCAGCGCCTGCAGGAGGATGTTTGTTTGTACTCTGGCTTCCAAGAAAGCGGTAATAGCCGCCGCTTGCATCGACTACATTGTTATAACCTGCCGGGTGGTCATCTGCGTGATGTTTGGGGACATGGCAGCTTGTGCAGTCAGCAAGCCATGCCAGACCCCCACTTACACCGTGACAAGCGCCGCAGCTGGTATCTCCATTGTACCCAAAATCACCTAAAGGGGGATAAACACCGTTTGCGGAATCGCTATCCTTTGTTACGCCGAGGGTGAGTACATTATGACCTGTGCTCTGGTCGCGTGCTACAACCCAGTAAAAATTACCTCCGGCCAGCCCC
>WTCI01000099.1 GCA_013138655.1 Desulfuromonadaceae bacterium
CGAGAACAACATACCGTGTCTTACACCCCTTGGAGTTTGTAGTATATTTGTAGTAGTTCTTTTCAAGGGGTCATCGCTATGAGCATTTGGGCAAGTTTCCAGAGAAGGATCGTAAAACAAAATACCAGCGAAGTTGGCCTGAAGGTCGCCTTGCTGGCCGGCGTATTATCGTCAGGCCCTGATTCTCTGCAACACCGACACATGCCTTCCTTGTCTCAGGAGCCGATCAATCCTCGACATGTGTTGTATGCTAGAGAGACGATTGATTCGTGATCAAATCCACCTGTCCGGAAAACACCAATAAAGTGTCCTATAAATAGCGCAACACGAGAAACGCCCATGATTACCATATCGTGGGCGTTTCGTGCTCTATTAGTAATGACAACCTAAAATTGACCACCTGTGATAACCGAATTTTGACCACCCCGAGCGTTGAACGCAGAACTGGGTGACAGGGGATCATCCAGCGACAATCTCTTTCACATGACCGATAAACAATGAACGCCTTGAAGCGTGGTCAGCGTTTATCCGGTCGGCAAAGTTTCCAACCTTATTGCTGTTATCTCAGTGTTTGACGCAGCAACTCCTTGGCCTGGACTCGATCGTAGCTGATCCGGATTGAATTCACCCTTTTTGTATGTGGTCTCAAAGACCCTGCAGAGACAGAGAATTATTGATTGTCAGTACTCGTTTTTGTCATCCCCGCAATGGGTGGTATTCTTTAACTCATCATCTCGTTAATTTCGACCTTTTTGGTTCTCGTGCGAGGAGCTCAGATGGGTTTATCAATCAAACAGGTGAGGCAGAAGGTTTTTGCTTACCGTATAAAGTCACCGCTCTGGGCTATTGCATCAAGCATTCTGCTGGTTGCCGCAATACTTGTCGTGTTAATTCATTACGGTGTCCATGAACAGGTATTGCAGCTGCTGAAGTGGTTCGAAGCACAGGGGGCCTGGGCACCGCTGCTGTTCATCCTGATCATGGCGCTGGTCGTCGTGTTGTTACTACCGGGGGTATTATTAACCACCGGCGCCGGGTTTGTATTTGGTGTCATGGAAGGATCGATCGTCGTCGTCCTGGGCACGACGCTGGGGGCGTCACTGGCTTTCCTGATGGCACGTTATCTGTTTGGAAAACGCGCCACGCAATTTGTCCTGAGGCACGCCAAGGTCAGGCTGGTAGGCGAGGAGCTGTCTCCCCACGGCTGGAAAATCGTGCTGTTGACTCGGCTGATCCCTTTTTTCCCCAGTAAAATTTCCAATTATTTTTTTGGACTGACCTCCTTCTCTTTCCGCGGTTACATCGGCGGTTCTCTAATCGGTTTTATCCCGTTTTCGGTCCACAGTGTCTATCTCGGTTCCATCGCTGCCGATGTCGCCACCTTGGGTGAGCACCATCTGGGTCGTACACCGCTGGAGTGGGCAATCTATGGGTTGGGTTTTCTAGCCACCCTGATTGCGGTGCTCTATCTCAACCGTCTGGCGCGCCAGGCACTGGCGCGCTACATGCGAGAAAGTCCTGATGAGGAGGTGACATGATCTGGATGAAATGGTTACCCTGGCGTTTGATCCTCCGCCGTGTTGCACGCAGTCACGGGTTTCTGGACCCAATCGCCCTACTGGCCCGGCTGCACCGTTTTGCCCAGCCCTCAGAAGTGGGCGAACCGGTCGAACTGTTGCGCGCCGGCGTGGTATTTCATGCCCGCGGCCTGATCAATAGTCGGGTCATCCAGCACAACCTGGACTGGGTTTGGCCCTACTGGATCGAACGTCAGTTTGACCCCCGCAATGCCGCCTTTATCCCCCGCGCCTTCTCCCTCACCCATGTCAATCTGACCCATCGCAACTGGACCGCCATCGGTTATCCGGATTGCCAGGAATTGCCGATTGTCGATCCCCGCGGCCTGCTGACACCTTTTCACGATGGCTGGTCGCTAGATGGCTGGCTGCTGGCGAATGACGGACGCTGCCTGCTGCCCTCGCAGGCAGCTGATGTCAGACAGCAGCAGGAAATGGGCCAGGGCGTGCGCGTGACGACCGAGACCAGGCTTGACAACCTGGCTATGCACAGCAGCGCGGCTGTGCACCTCGAATCAGACACACTGGTGTGCAAGCTGACGTTGCAGGCACAGGTCGATACCGATGCCTGGATCGTTTTGGCCCTGCGGCCGCAGAACCCGGAGGGCGTCAGCTTTATCCATGAGGTCAGCCTGTCGAAAGGGCGCAATATCTGGACGGTCGATGGCAGCCAAACGATTGAATTCAGCGCGGCCGCTGAACGGCACCACGTTTCCGACTACCGCAACGGGGATGTCCATATTCACCTCATGGATCGTGACGATCAGGATGCCGGCGCCTGCGACGTGGGGATGATAACCGCCGCGGCGTTGTTCCCGGTCAAGGCCGGCGAACAGAGGCAGATCACGGCGAGTATCCCGCTTGCGTCCGGAACACAGTGCCCAGTCTCTATCGATGCCTGGGAAGAAGTGCGCAAGCAGCACTGCCAATTGCGCTGCCCCGAGCCAGATTACCAATTCCTCTACGATGCCGCCGTTACGTCGCTGGTACTGCATTCACCGGATGACGTCTACCCGGGCCCCTATACCTACAAACGCTTCTGGTTTCGCGATGCAGCTTTCATCATTCATGCCCTGCTGTGTACGGGCCTGACCGCGCGTGCCGAACGCGCGCTGGCGCGTTTTCCCGAACGCCAGACAGCCCGCGGTTATTTCCGCTCTCAGGAAGGCGAATGGGATTCCAACGGAGAGGTCTTGTGGATCCTGCAGCGCTTCTGTGAACTAACCGATCAGGCACCGCCCCCCGGCTTGCACCGCCCCATCCAGCGCGGAGCCCGATGGATCATGCGCAAACGGATTGCCGGGGATTCGACCACTCCTCATGCCGGCCTGCTGCCGGCCGGGTTCAGCGCTGAGCACCTGGGACCCAACGATTATTATTACTGGGATGACTTCTGGGGTATTGCCGGCCTGCGTGCTGCAGCTTCACTGTGCTCAGACTTCAATGAAGAAAACAGCGCCAGCTTTACGCGGGCTGCCGATGACTTTATGGCGACTGTAGCCTGCAGCCTCGAAGCCTGTGAGAGACGGCTTGGCCGCCCCGCCATGCCTGCCTCACCCTGCCGCCGACTGGATGCAGGCGCCATCGGTTCGCTGGTGGCTGGTTATCCCTTGCAACTTTGTGCACCGGATGATCCACGCCTGCTGGATTGTGTTGAATTTCTGCTCAGCCACTGCTTTGTTGACGACGCTTTTTTTCAGGATATGATCCACTCCGGCCTCAACGCCTATCTGACATTGCACGTCGCCCAAGTGTTATTGCGGGCCGGTGATCCGCGCTATCTCAAATTGATGGACGCGGTTGCCAAGCTGGCCTCACCGACCGGCCAGTGGCCGGAGGCGATACATCCCCGTACCGGCGGCGGTTGCATGGGTGACGGCCATCACGTATGGGCCTCCGCCGAGTGGCTCATGATGATACGTAACTGTTTTGTGCGCGAAGAAGGCGAGCGGCTGATTCTGTGCGCCGGCATTCCCCCACGTTGGCTCAACCACAATCAGCCGATTACCTTCGGCCCCGCACCTACCACTTTTGGGACAGTGTCGATCACCATCACCCCGGAACCCGGAAAACCACTGCAGGTTGATTGGCAGAGCGACTGGCATACGACTGCGCCGATTGTCGAAGTCCGGTTCCCGGGCTTCACAGCGACCACTGTCGCTCCGCAAATCGAATCGCGCAGAGAACCTGAGATCAACCCCGGCCGGCAATCTGTCAAATTAACAAGGAACGACGTATGAATATTGTGATGTTTACCAACACCTACACTCCCCACGTGGGAGGGGTGGCGCACTCGGTGGAAGCCTTCACCATGGAATACCGCCAGAGGGGTCATCGGACCCTGGTGGTCGCCCCGGATTTCCCCGGTATGCCTGAGAACGAGACCGACGTGTTGCGCATTCCGGCCATTCAAAACTTCAACGGCAGCGACTTTTCGGTGGTGCTCCCTTTATCCGGCCTGCTGACCGAGAAACTGGATGCCTTCCATCCGGATATTATCCATGCCCATCACCCTTATCTGCTGGGTGTTACCGCATTGCGCATTGCGCGCTATCGACGCTTGCCGCTGGTGTTCACCCACCACACGCGCTACGAAGAATATTCCCATTATGTGCCTGGGAATTGCACGACCCTGAGGCGCTTCATCATTGAGGCCGCAACACAGTATGCCAACTTGGCTGATCGGGTGATCGCCCCCAGCGGAAGCATCAGAGATCTGCTGCGCGAGCGGGCAGTAACCACTGCAATTGAAGTCGTGCCCACCGGCGTCGTACTGAAGCATTTTACCCAAGGCTCCGGCAAGAAAATTCGCCGGCAACTCAATATTTCGCCAGATAGCTTTGTGGTCGGGCACCTCGGCCGACTGGCCCCGGAAAAGAATATTGAATTTCTGGCCCAAGCCGTGGCGGGCTTTATTAAGACCGCAAGCAACAAGAGCAAAAGGAAACCGGCCAACAGTAGCTTTTATTTCCTGGTCATCGGAACAGGCCCGTGCGAGCAGACCATCCGCGATGTTTTCAAGCGCGAAGGACTCGATGCACAGCTGCATATTCTCGGCGTGCTGCAACAGGCAGATCTGGCAGATGCTCTAGCCGCCATGGACGTATTCGCATTTTCCTCCAAAAGCGAGACCCAGGGCATGGTCTTGACCGAAGCCATGGCCGCCCGTGTACCGGTGGTGGCACTGGATGCACCGGGTGTGCGGGAAGTTGTCAGGGACCGGCACAATGGCCGCTTATTGCTAGATGAGTCGGTTGACAACTTTGTGGAGGCCATCGCATGGCTGGCTGGACAGTCGCAACAACAACGCCAAGAGCTTAAGGAAGCGGCACGCCAAACCGCTGAGGCCTTCTCCATGCCCCATTCAGCCGACAAAGCACTGGCCTGCTATGCGTCCCTCCAATCGTGCACAACAACTGGCTGGTCCGAATCTGAAGAACTTTGGCAATCCAGCCTGAAGTTAATCAAGGCGGAGTGGGACATTCTAAAAGGTATCGGTAGCGCGGCCAGTGCCGCTTTAGACCACGTTGATGAGATAAAAAAGCAACGAGGTTTACCGAAATGATCGGCCGGATCGAGACATCTCTGCGTAAATTACGTCGTCTCGTTAGCCGCAGCGAATGGTTAGCGCGTCTGCTGAGGTTACCCATATCCAAAGGACCGGCAAGCCGGCCGGGTCTGATCATGATTCAGATCGATGGACTCTCGCAGCAGGAGTTCGAACGCGCCTTGGATCGTGGCGAGCTGCCTTTTTTGCACCGGCTGATCCAACGTGAACACTATCAGGTCCATACACAAT
This sequence comes from Desulfuromonadaceae bacterium, assembly GCA_013138655.1. Taxonomy (GTDB): domain Bacteria; phylum Desulfobacterota; class Desulfuromonadia; order Desulfuromonadales; family Geopsychrobacteraceae; genus Malonomonas. Next base: position 5,377 of record WTCI01000099.1, read on the forward strand.
ATTCAGGTCTGCCGGCGAGCACACCCGCCGTTCAGGCTGAGCTCTTCTATGGCGTGAAGAATGCTGTCCCGGCGTTCACCTTCAAAGATCCCCAATTACGCAGAATTATCCGCATGTTTGAGCCAGAGGCGGCCACCCACTTTGAAGAGCTGCTCATAAACAGCGGCAATGAAGCACTGCTCAAAGGCGGCAGCGTTTATGCAGACAACTTCACAGGAGGCGCCGAAGAAGCACACTTCTGCCCTGCATCGCGGGGCTGGGGACCCGCGATGCGCGCGGCCAATCCACTCGTGGTCTTCCTGCTGCTGATAAGCAATCTCTACAGTTTTTTGCGCACCGGTGTTCTGTTGCTGCTGGAGTTTGCCCTGGCAGTCTTTGATTTTGCTCGCGGCCTTATCCGTGGCTACGATTTTATCATGGAACTCAAATTCATACCGACTCGGGTCGCTATCTGCATTTTGCTGCGCGAGCTGACCGTCATTGGTGCCAAAATCGATATTGCCCGGGGGCTGCCGATCATCCACCTCAATTTTCTCGGCTATGACGAACAGGCCCACCGTCGTGGGCCGAGCTCGCAGTTCGCCCACTGGACCCTCAAGGGTATTGATGATGCCATCAAACGGCTGTGGCGTGCGGCCAACTACTCGGCGTGGCGGCACTATGATGTCTGGATCTATTCCGACCACGGGCAGGTAAGGGTGCTGCCCTATCACCAACAGCAAGGACTCACGATCGAGGAAGCCGTTGCCGCAGTGTTTAATAAACTGAGTGAAGAGAACGGACAGGTTCTAAAAAAAAAACCGGGCAGTATCCAGACGCAACGCGTGCATTTGCTGGGCGACAAAAACTTCCAGCGGCTTTTCTCACGATTCGGCATCAACTCCCGTGAAGAGAGTGAAAAGCAGGTTGCCGTGGCAGCCCTTGGCCCAGTGGGCCTTGTCTATCCCCCCCGAAAACTGAGTGCAGATGAACGTGAGTTCGTCGCCCGCGAGTTGACACACAGACACAAGGTCCCATTGGTCGTCGTCAAGGAAGGCTCGGAGAGGTTGTGCGCCTGGACCGATGACGGTAAATTTTATTTGCCCGAACAAACGGCCGAGGTGCTCGGCACCGACCACCCTTTTCTCGACGAGATCAAGCAGGACTTAGTCAGCCTCTGTCAGCACCCAGGTGCTGGTGATTTCGTTTTGCTCGGCTGGCGCAAGGGCATGACGCCAGTGTCATTTGCCGTTGAAAACGGCGCACATGCCGGTGCAACGCCCGAAGAGACCAGGGCTTTCAACTTGCTTCCCAAGGACACAGCACTGCCGGTGCGAGAGCACGATTACCTGCGGCCCATCGACCTGCGCCGGGCAGCGCTGCATCATCTTGGTCGACAGGAACAGCAGCCTGCGCAAATCCGCAAAAGCTCTATTGCAACACCAACAGACAGGCTGCGCATCATGACCTATAACGTACACAGTTGTATCGGTATGGACGGCAAGCTCGCCGCTGAACGCATCGCCCGCGTGATCGCCCGCGCGAATCCCGATGTGGTGGCGCTACAGGAACTGGATGTGGGCCGGGCGCGCACAGGTGGCATAGATCAGGCGCAGCTCATCGCACGCTACCTGGAGATGGACTTTCATTTTCATGCCGCCCTGCATTTCGAAGAAGAATGCTACGGCAATGCAATCCTGACACATCTGCCCTTGCGACTCGTCAAGGCCGGCCCGCTACCGACACTGACCGACAAACCATACCTGGAAACACGCGGAGCGCTGTGGGTGGCGATCGACCTGCATGGCATAGAAATCCAGGTCATTAACACACATCTGGGTCTGTTCTCACGCGAGCGCCTGGCACAGGCAGAAGTGCTGCTTGGTAGTGACTGGCTGGCCAACAAGCAGTGCCGCGAACCCGTGATTCTGTGCGGAGACTTCAATGCACCGCCCTCGTCACCCGTGTGCTGCCGTCTGCGCGATCATCTCAGAGACGCCCAGACCGAGGCTGAGCACCATCGTCCCCAAAGCACATTTTTCGGGCGTTTTCCAACCACCCGCATCGACCACATTTTCATCGACTCCGAGCTGGAAGTGACCGGCATCGAAGTTCCTCGTTCGGAACTGGCGATGGTGGCCTCCGATCACCTTCCTCTGATCGCTGAGCTACGCGTTCTCGGACGCAAAAAGCTCATGAAAACTTGATCCTGAAGAGTCAATTCGGCGACGCGACCCTCCATATTTAAGCGCCATTCAGGTCGAGCGGTGGCTGACCTACTTGATTTTCAATAGTTTTGCCGGGCGGGTGAAGATTTCCTGCCCGAAGCCGAGAGCCTTTTTCAACTCCAGATCACGGTCCCAGGGGTTTTCGATCCTGGTAATCTGCCGCAAGCGGGTCCAGCCCAGGCGGAAGGGGAAATACCAGGGCGAAACGAGGCGCACGCCGAGCAGGCCGGTTTCGACCAGAGGGAAGTCGGTGCCGTAGAGGAGCCGATCGTGAATCTCAGGATGATCGAGAACCTTGGGCAGGTACCAGAGCTTGTTGAGCTGGGTCAGGCTGGAGATATCGGCATAGAGGTTGGGGTATTCGGGAAACAGTCCGACCAGGCGTTCAGAATCGGTTTCGCTGTCGGTTTTGCCGGTTGTGGCCACATGGGCGGCGATAACCGTCACCCCAAGCTCGAGGGGCAGTCGCAGCAACATCGGGTCGCCCAGGTCATGATTGGCGCGGGAGAAAGAGCGCTCGGCGCCGGTGTGGACCAGCAGGGGCAGTTCCAGCTCGATCAACTTGTTGTAAAAAGGTGTCAGGCGAAGATCGGAAGGGTCGATCTGCTGGATAGCGGGCAGCCACTTGATGAGCACCGCTCCATCGGCTTTAGCCTGCTCCAGGCGCTGAAGGGCATCCTTGCGGTATGGGTTGATGCCGGCCCCGAAAAAGAGGTTGTCGTATTTGGCTGTTTCGCGGGCGACAAAATCGTTGGGGATGTACACCTCGGTGCGCTCCAGATCGAGTTCGCCAACCCGGTTTACCACCCCGTCCAGGGCCAGGATCACCGCTCCGTCAACCTGCTGGGAGGCCGCCAGTCTTTGCGAGGTTTTCTCGAAGACAAGTTGGTCCCCATGCTCTTCCAGGTCCTTCTGGGTCAGGCCGAAGGCCTTTAGATAGATGTCATAACGCCAGTTGTTGCGTAGCTCCGGCGAGACGTAGCAGTTGCTGCCCCCCGCCCCGATGCCTGCGATGTGGGCGTGCATGTCGATAACCGGGGAATGGGACCGGGCCGGTTTGATTGTCTGGGCCTCATCGAATTCAGGTTCCGCAAAGGTCGCCAGGGGCAGGAAATAGATCATGATTCACTCCCAAAAGAGGGGTTGCGACTTAATTTTACCTTGCTTTTGGTTGGTCGTCGGTTTGGAATTGTATCCCTCTGGAGAGCCTCTGCCGGCAATCGCTTCTGACCAGCGGCGTTCAAATCAACTTCCTGAAGATCAACGCGCCGAGATAATGGATGCGTGGTTTATTTGCCATGGGATAACGATAGCATCAAACTATCAACTTGCAGTCTTGCTAACCTGACCCCTCCATGCTGTCCCTACTCTGACGACGAAGGCCTCTAAAAGAAAGGAATGTTGCCACGGACCCCGGAATCCGGCAGGCCTTCCTGTAAAAGCCGGCGAATAAATTTCTGTCCGTTTGCTGATCTTAAGTAGTGAAGGTACGCTTTGACGGCAAACTCACAGGGTTTCATGAAATAAAATAAGTCGGTGATTTCCGACTCGTCCCTGAATGCAGAAACATTCCGATAATTTGACAGAATATGTGCAAGAACATCAGCGGGCAAAGTCGAGAGCTGAGCAGCTGCAGTGATATACTCCGTTGGCGCAAGGGTGTGGTTGTCGGCCATGAAATATCTCTCAACTATGGCATGCGCAATTTCATGAACTAGGTAACTGCGCCACAAGGAGATGCTCATCGGGATACCGAATGCAGGTGGAGCCCTGCGGGAGGCCGCAACTGCTGACCGATAATCCAGAACAAAGATGCTATTACTTTCCGGATGATAGCAGCCGATAGATAGAAAGTCTTCACTCGGTTGGATTTGTTGTTTGAAAGCGATCGTTAACTGACCAGGAAAATCCAGGTCCAACGGCCGGAAGAAATCATGTGCCTTTTGCGCTGCGATACAGACAGCGTCCCGCTCGCTCATGAGTCCACCGGTTATGCAGATATTGAATTCTTCGCAGAAAAATGAGTTGCACCCGACAGCGGCGATCGGGGAGACTAGAAGCAAGGTGACAGAAAGCAGCCAAGCAGATAGTAAAATGTGAATCTTGGGGAGCAGGTAACAGATAAACTCTCCTTCTTTTACTTGGGTCAGTCCCTGCGAGGACCGTACTCAGAATGGTTTGCTTTTTTGCATGCTTAACCTCCTATCAGAACCCTTTGCATAGCCCTGTGACACCACAAAGTTCTCCCTCATCTTGGCTGCAATCCAACAAAAAAGCCGAACTGAACGTAGGATGAATATCCTTCGGCAGCTCGGCCATCTTTGTACACAAAGACCCGCCGCTTTCCGTCCCCCCCCCTCACAGAAGGGCTGGCGTTGTCGGGATTCTATTTTTTTATTACCTGACTTTTATCACTACTCCATGAGGAAACAAGCATGATGATAATTATATTCCATTCACAGTTTGTTCCTGTTGATTCACTACCTTTTAGTCCTTCTATTCCTACTCTCTGATATTTGAAAAAGTCAAATGTGGGGAAGTTGATCAATATGTCCAAGAAGTTGTTCCGAATCGTTTTGACTGGTCGCGTAGAGAGACAAGAGCCTGTTTCCTACAGACCCCGCATCACAGGACAGGGCCACCCGATTCTGTGATCGAAGTGGTCAATTTCAGTGCTGAATGACCACCTACCTTTTGATGGAGGGGGACCGTACGGATTACGCTTGGACGTGAAGCGTAGTGGCTATACTCCATGGCAAATTAGCCCTCACTGTGGGGAATGACATGGTAATAAACCGCAAAATAGTGGCAGGTACTTCCCGCCAGAACGAAAAGATGCCAGATAGCGTGATGAAAAAGGAGCCGCCTCCAGGCGTAAAAAATCAGGCCAAAACTGTAAAAGAGGCCGCCCGCTAGCAGAAGATAAAATCCTGCCCGGGGAATCAATTCAACCGCGGGCTTGATGGCAAAAACAATCAGCCAGCCCATAAACAGGTAGGTCAGTGGCGCCAGAACCTTGAATCGGTGGACGAAAAAAATCTTTAAAAAGACGCCCAGGACAGTCACCACCCACACGGTGGCAAACAATGTCCAACCCCAGTTGCCGCGCAGGGAAATCAGAGCAAATGGGGTGTAAGTTCCTGCGATGAGGAGATAGATTGTCGAGTGGTCGAGGATCTTGAAAAACTTTCCCCAGCGCTCATGAAATTTGAAAATATGATAAAGAGTAAACGCCGCGTAGGAGATGACGAGACTCAATCCGTAGATGGTGAAGGTCACGATATACAAGCCATTTCCGCTACTGAGTACATGAGTGATTAACGCAACCAGTCCGGGGATGCTTAGAAGGAATCCAACCGCCGGGGTGAGTGTGTTGGCGATTTGGGTAGGTTTGTAATAACGCTGATCCATGGTTCATGGCCCTTTTGGTGATAAATCATGGCCCCTTGAATTCTACGACCTTTATGACCTTGATTTTATCAAAAGATAAAACGATGTCTAAAAATAGTAGGACCTTTTCGCTTGTTATTTTACAAGTTTTTGATATCAACCTAAGTCACCAGGAGGTTGTCCGAGAATACGAGCCGTAGCGAGAAATCGGCTGTTCGAGGACAGATTTTCGTAGGTTTGAGAGCGAATAGCACCGCTATTTGTCGAAAACATACGGAAATATGAACCGATCAGACGG
>WTCI01000361.1 GCA_013138655.1 Desulfuromonadaceae bacterium
GTTTCCTGAATTCCGGCCAGACCTGTAGTGCGCAGACGCGGATGCTGGTTCCTGAAAGTCTTTACGACCAGGCGGTTGAACTGGCTATCGCCGCTGCTGAAGGTTTTCAGTTGGGCAGTCCGCTCGACATTAAGACCAAGGTGGGTCCACTGGTTTCTTCCACACAGCGTGATCGGGTTCTCGGTTATATTCAACAGGGGATTGATGAGGGCGCGGAACTGCTGTTCGGGGGTGCTGAAGAGCCGGATGGTTTCCCGCTTGGTTATTACGTATCCCCGACTCTCTTTGGCCGGGTGGCTGCGCATATGACGATCGCCCAAGAAGAAATTTTCGGCCCGGTCCTTTGCCTGATGCCGTATGCTGATGAAGAGGATGCCATCCGTATTGCCAACGACAGTCGTTATGGTCTGGCGGGCGGTGTCTGGTCGGCCGATGTTGATCGCGCCGAGCGGGTGGCCCGGCGGCTGCGGACCGGGCAGGTCGATATTAACGGCGGTCGTTTCAATATCCTGGCGCCGTTCGGTGGCTACAAGCAGTCGGGCAACGGCCGTGAATTGGGTCGATATGGAATTGAGGAATTCCTCGAAATGAAGGCTCTGCAGTTTTAGACGGATGTCCAGGAGACTGTCGATGAAATGGTCTCCTCGGGGGGCGAAAACGCCCCCTCGACAATTTGTTTATCGGCGATTTAATACCGAAATGTATAGGTACCCGAGTCCGAAAATCCCCCCGGTCAACAAGTAAATCAAACCACTGATCCATTTGCCCAGATACATCCGGTGAATACCGAACAGGCCGAGAAAGGTGAGCAGTATCCAAGCGACCGTATAGTTGAGGTGTCCTGCCCAGCAAAACCGGGACTGTCCCCACCGGTTCCTGAGCGAAGGCGAAGGGTGGGGGCTGTCCCAGGCTTTTGCGATGCGAACCACCACAGTTTCATAACCGTAAAGCCGGGACAGCCCCCGATGGTGCTGGGGACAGTCCCGGCTTTACTCCCAGCGTACAAAAGCCCTTAAACTAGCGCCATTCGGGTATAGCCGATTCGTTTCAGGTGCGTGCCTATGATCCCGGTATTTCTTGCTCGACCTATTTGTCTGAAGGTAAAGTTTGTGGCCAGCTGACGCACGGGGAGAGATGCGCAGAGGAGAATCTGATGTATGACGTCATCATCATCGGCGGCGGTATTGTGGGCTGTGCTCTGGCTCGGGAACTGTCCCGCTACAGGATCCGTGTCGCCCTGTTGGAAAGGGAGGTTGAAGTCGGCTTCGGTACCAGCAAAACTAATTCAGGGATCATTCATGCTGGGCACCATGCGCACCCGGACACCCTCAAAGGGCAGCTGGAATGGATCGGCAACCAGATGTGGGACGATCTTGCCCGGGATCTCAACTTTGGCTTCAGCCGCATCGGTGAGCTGCTGCTGGCCATGCAAGCAGAGGATCTGAACCATCTGGAAGAACTCAAAAAACAGGGGGAGCGTAAGGGCGTGACAGGCCTTGAGATGTGGTCTCCAAAACGGCTGCGTCAGGAGGAACCCAATCTCAGTCATGACATTCTTCAGGCTCTTCACGCACCGACAGCCGGAGTGGTCAACCCTTACGAAGCCTGCTTCGGCCTGATCGAGTGCGCACAACAAAATGGCGTCGAACTGTTCTGTGGGCAACCGGTGCTTTCCATCACACGTGAGGACGGCGGATTGCTCATCCATACGTCCCGGCAGCAGTTTCGTGGTCGGTTTATTCTCAATGCAGCCGGTGTTTTTGCCGATCAGGTCGCCGCTATGGTGGGTGCTGATGATTTCAAGATTCTGCCGCGCAAGGGTGAGGAATATATGCTGGATCGCCGCCTCCAGGGGATCGTGACCCGGTTGATCTTCCCGACACCCACTGTGAGCAGCAAGGGTGTTCTGATCATTCCGACCGTCGACGGCACCATCATGGTGGGCCCGACGGCAGAGGATGTCAACGACCGCGAGGATCTGTCGACAACCTTCAGCGGCGCCGACAAGGTCTTTACGGCTGTCCGTCGCTACTGTCCGGCAATCTCCGAGCGTGACACCATCACTGAATTCGCCGGGCTGCGAGCCGTGGCGGATTCGAACGACTTTGTTATCGGACCATCCCCGATCAAGGGATTCTTCAACGTGGCGGGAATTCAGTCGCCCGGCTTGACCGCGGCGCCGGCCATTGCCACCTACGTCGCGAAAATGTTGCGCGGCGAGGGGCTGGCTCTGGATGAAAAAACTGACTGGCAAGCGAAGATCGAAGGACCGCCCCGCTTTGCGCTGATGTCTGCGGAGGAGCGCCGAGCAGCCATCAGTCGAGATCCGGCTTTCGGTCGCGTTGTCTGTCGTTGCGAGTTGGTGACTGAGGCGGAAGTCCTGTATGCAATCAAACATGGGGCCCGCACCCTCGACGGGATAAAATTCCGGGTTCGGGCCGGGATGGGGCGCTGCCAGGGAGGGTTTTGCACGTCACGAGTGCTGGATCTTTTGTCGAGCACGCTGGGGGTGCCGCTCACAGAACTCACCAAGCGCGGCCGGGGTTCGGAGCTTTTTTACCCACGCGATGACCGCATAGCGCCGGGAGATGGGCTATGAAGAGCCCGCTACAGAAGACTTATGACGTTGTGGTGGTGGGGGGTGGTCCGGCTGGACTGGCCGCCGCTCTCGGGGCCGGAGAAGCCGGAGCAGAAGATATCCTGATTGTTGACCGGGAGACAGAAGCCGGTGGCATTCTGAATCAATGTATCCACAGCGGTTTCGGCTTACACCACTTCAAGGAGGAACTGACCGGGCCTGAATACGCCGAGCGCTTCATCCAGAGTGTTCTTTCCCGCCAGGTCACGATTCTCACCGACTCTTATGTGATGAACATTGCCCCTGATCTGCACATTGAAGTCATCAGTGGTGATTACGGGCATTTGGAGGTGCAAGCGAAGTCTGTTGTGCTGGCGATGGGTTGCCGGGAGCGTACCAGGGGGGCGATTCGTACCCCGGGATTCCGACCGGCGGGGGTCATGACCGCAGGTCTGGCGCAGAAGATGGTGAACATGAAAGGGCTTTTACCGGGGCGACGGATAGCAATTCTGGGGTCGGGAGATATCGGGCTGATCATGGCCCGGCGCCTGATGCTGGAGGGGTGCGAAGTGGTTGGCGTCTATGAGTTGATGCCCTTCTCCAACGGCCTGACCCGCAACCTGGTGCAGTGTCTCGATGACTTTGCCATCCCGCTGCGCCTTTCAACAACAGTTGCCTTTATTCATGGCCGGGATCGTGTGCAGCGTTTGACGATGGCCCCGGTTGATGACCAGCTCATGCCCATCCTCAACCAGTCCTGGCAAGTTGCCTGCGACACCCTGCTGCTTTCTATCGGACTGATCCCGGAAAATGAGCTGTCAACCAGACTCCGGCTGAAAATGGACCCGGCTACCGGAGGGCCGCAGGTCACCAGTACCCTGGAAACCTCACTGCCCGGGGTTTTCGCCTGCGGCAATGTGCTTCATGTCCACGATCTGGTCGATTTCGTCACCGAAGAAGCCCTCCGGGCCGGGCGCTTTGCCGCTGAGGTTGCCCAGGGTCGGCGGCGTCCCGGCGATAATATCTCCCTGCAAACGGGTGAAAATATCGCCTCCTGCGTTCCGCACAGTCTTTCCCCGGATCGTGAACAGGTCGTTTATTTACGGGTCAAGCGGCCGTTGAAGGATTGTGTGCTGACGATCGGCGATCGTTACGAGAAGGTTTTTCGCATGCTGATCCCCTCCGAGATGATCCGCCTGACCCTTGGCCCGGAGATCCTTGATCGTTACTTCGGCGAGCATTTGAAGATCGAAGTCCACCCCGGAGAGGTGGCATAATGGTTGAGAAAATAAACCTCACCTGTCTAGGTTGCCCGATGGGCTGCCCCCTGCAATTGTCGATTGTTGACGGAGAAATCCGTGAAGTGACAGGCTACGAGTGCAAGCGTGGCGAGGCATACGCCAAACAGGAGTATACCGACCCTCGGAGGATGGTCAGTACGACGGTTTCCTGTCCCACCGGGCTGTGGCCCAGACTGCCGGTCAAAACTGTTGACCCGGTCCCCAAGGATAGAGTTCCGGCCGTTGTGCAGACCCTCCACACTCTGGAGGTCAAGGCTCCCATCCGGATGGGACAGATCATTCTGGAGAATGTTGCCGGTACGGGAGTGACCGTGATAGCCACCCGCAGCCTGCCTGAAATGCCGGAAGCTGATTGAAAATTTTTCAGGGTTGCAAGAAACCGCGGCTGTCAATCCCCTTCCACAAAGTGCTTTTCAATGAGGAAGCGGCTATAACGGGCGATTCCCTCGACATAATCGAAATCGAATAACCCGCCCACGTAGAAGGTTCGGTTGTCTCCCTGGATCTTTTCCCACCTGTTGTAGTAGCCGGCGCGAAACTCCTCTACCGAGACATGCTTGAAATAGAGCCAGGCATCGTAGGAGTGCCAATCGTCATCCGTTTTGATTCGTCCGCCGAAGGCTTTCACATAGCGTTCGATATGCTCGCGCAGCCGGCGTTCGT
>WTCI01000076.1 GCA_013138655.1 Desulfuromonadaceae bacterium
TATCAATAAACCGCCAACTATTCCTGAAAAACCGATAAAGCCGAAAAAAACGTTGATAGTGGCGCTAGCGGCTATGTTGGGGCTGATGGGTGGGGTCATGTTGGCTTTCTTTGCCGAATTTATGGTCAAGGTACGGCAACAGCAACAAGCGGCTGGGGATGGTTAGGGAAAGGTAAAAGAGTCATCGAACGCAGATAACCACAGTTAGAATCAAAACCAGCTCACGCAAAGCTGCGAAGAAGAACAAGGGTAAGATCGAAAACTCAGATTTTAAAATCAAGAGTTTAGCTTGGTTTTTTCTCTGCATCTTGGCGTCTTGAGTGAGTGTTAGCGAACGGACGCGAGGATGATTTTTTGGATCAAAGTTAATATTTGAGATGTGACCCTGTAGGTTCTTAAAAGGTTGAGAGATTTTCTATGAAGGTGGAGTTGCTTGCGACTTAAAAGCTTTGAAATAGATGCGATACTAAAGGCTGTCCATCATCGCGATCCCAGAGCGATGATCTATCTCTTTGGTTCACGGGTGGATGATCAGAAAAAGGGTGGAGATATTGATTTACTCATCCTCTCCCAAACCTTGATGCCATCAGATAAGAGGGCGATACGTGGTGAACTGTGGCAATCAATTGGTGAGCAAAAGATTGATTTGGTTATTGCCCATGACACCTCTGAACCGTTTGTGCGCATCGCGCTAGAGACAGGAGTGCGGTTGTGAAGGACGACCTGTTATTACTTCTAAAAAAAGAACTGCAGCTGATAGCTGATGCAGACGCTGTTTTGAGCCATTCCTTGCGCAAATGTAAAGAAATTGGGATCAAACAGGATTACACACATGATGACCTCGATAGGTTTGAAGCTCTGACCAGCAGATTTGCTCGACTCAGCGATATCCTCATTCAAAAGACCTTTCGTTTGATCGATGAAATTGATTTGGAAAGTACAGGCACCGTGCGTGATCGGATTAACCGGGCGGAAAAAAAAGGGTTGATCGATAGTGCCGACATTTTTGTTGAGATCCGGATGCTGAGAAACGATATTGCACACGAATACTTGCCAGAGGCGATCAGGGATATTTATGCCAGAGTGCTTGAGTTGACGCCCAGTCTTCTGGATTGTGTAAAACGGGTTACGGAGTATGGTGAGCGAGTGCTACAGAAAGTTGGGTGAAAATTTGGCAATGAAGGGAGTGTCCCTCTTTTCTCCAAAAGGCGCCTGTCCCCCTTGGAGGTTTCGTTTTTTGATCAGTTGCAGAGGAACAGTCTTGATTGGCGTTGAGGGTAGTTAAAGCAATAAGGCAACAACGTCCCCTCTGCCTTTCAAAATAGGAGGTTTAAATGTCCACTGCTTTAAAAATGGAAGTTGATCCTCAGGAAATTATTGAGGCAGTAAAAAAAATGAAGAAACAGGACAGAGAAGAATTTCTTGAAGATCTTCTTTCTGCCACCTGTCCCGAATATCTTACCAGCATCCGGGAAGCCAGGGCCGAATATACGGCCGGTCAGACAAAAAGTCATAAAGACGTTTTTGGCCAATGAGCTACCGGCTTGTTTATACTCATCGCGCTACCAAGGATATTCAGAAACTGGATCAAAAGATTAAATCTCGCATCGGAAAAACCTTGCTCCGGTTTGAAGCAGATCCATTGAGATACGCCAAAGGATTGACCAACGCTGTACTTGGTACCTATCGGTTCAGGATCGGTGATTATCGGGTCGTATTTGATCTTGAGGGGGATGAGATTGTGATTTTAAAGGTAGGGCACAGACGAGATATATACAAAGGATGATATTCGCCGCGGATTTACGCAGATTTAGAATCTGTTAGTTGTTAGTTGGTCATTAAATCAATATCGATTGTGTCCCGCCTCTATCAAAAAATAATGGATTTGTTGTCTTTGATTAGGAATGATCAGCGAAAATCAGATTTTATCAGCGTCCAAAGGGTTGAAGATTTGGTAATAGGGGGAGTGTCCCGAATGGCACTAGTATAAGGGTTCGTAGCACGCTACCCCAGCAAAACCGGGACTGTCCCCACCGGCTCCTGAGCGAAGGCGAAGGGTGGGGGCTGTCCCAGGCTTTTGCGATGCGAACCACCACAGTTTCGTCCGGAAACGGCCCTTTTCCGCGATCTCAGCGTCAATCTGCATGCTTGTTTGTGCGGCGTACCGGTGTACGCCTCCGCACAATCCCTTGATTTCCTTGCCACAACGAAAAATCCCACGTTTCCCATATGAAAACTTCATCGTGTCCATCCAGAGTATTCAGGCCGTTGTTTTGAAGATTCTGAGATATATCTGTATAATAGTTGAAGAAAATTTCAGCAGAAATGAAGATTATCGTGCTATTTATCAGAAAAAATCCTGTATTAGTTGTTAGGAGACTGTCGATGGGGGAGCTGCCATGATTGTCGGAATTCTCAAAGAGATTAAAACCGAAGAAAACCGTGTCTGTATGACCCCGGCCGGGGTTGAGGTGATGAAAGCCAATGGCCATCAGGTCCTGGTGGAAATCCTTGCCGGGGTCGGCAGCGGTTTCAGTGATGAGGATTATATCCGTGCCGGAGCAGAGATTACCGCCGGACCGGAAGAGATTTACGCCCGGGCTGAGATGGTCATGCACGTCAAGGAGCCGCAGCCGAGCGAGTATGCGCTGATCCGTGAAGGGCAGATCCTGTTCACCTATTTCCACTTTGCCGCCTCGGAAGAGTTGACCCGGGCGATGATCGAGCGCAAAGCAGTTTGTATCGCTTACGAAACCATCGTCAACCCGGATGGCAGCCTGCCCTTGCTGACACCGATGAGCGAGGTCGCCGGCCGCATGGCGGCCCAGAAAGGGGCCAAGTACCTTGAGCGTGCGCAGGGCGGTCGCGGTATCCTCATGGGCGGCGTGCCGGGGGTGGCCCCGGCGAATGTCGTGGTCCTCGGCGGCGGGGTGGTCGGAACCCACGCAGCGCAGATGGCTTGCGGGCTTGGCGCTAAGGTTTACCTGCTCGACATGAACCTCAATCGCTTACGCTATCTGTCGGAAATCATGCCGAAAAACTGTTTCCCGATGATGTCTTCTCCGGCCACCGTGCGGGAACTGGTGCAGCAGGCTGACGTGGTGATCGGCGCGGTGCTGCTGCATGGGGCCAAGGCTCCCAAGCTGGTGACCCGGGAGATGCTGAAGAGTATGAAAAAAGGTGCCGTGCTGGTCGATGTCGCCATCGATCAGGGGGGCTGCTTTGAAACCTCAAAGGCAACGACACACCGTGAGCCGACTTACGAAGTTGACGGAGTTGTGCATTATTGTGTTGCCAATATGCCGGGTGCCGTGCCGCTGACCTCGACCATGGCTCTGACCAATGCCACCTTGCCCTATGCCGTGCAGATCGCCAACCAGGGCTGGAAGTATCTGGCGCGGAATGACGTCGGAATCAGGGAAGGTTTCAATGTTGTTGACGGGATAGTCTGTTACCAGGGTGTTGCCGAGGCGTTCGATATGGATTATCTGCCGGTTGATGAGCTGCTGAAAATCGAACCCTGAACATCTGTCGATAATTCCAGGCAAAAGAAATCCCCCTGATCATTCAATTGGTCAGGGGGATTTTTCTTGTTATTTGTCCCTGATTTGTTATTTTAGGAATATCAATAAAGATAAAATAAGGCCAGGGTGTATTTTAGGTTCGCAGGAGGCGTATGAAACGAAAGATTCAGGGCCGCTATGTGACGATATCGACTGTGGACGAGAAGGCGCAGGCATTTGTCCCCGCGCCACTACCGCCCCGGCCGCCTATCGACTGGGCACCAGAACTGCGTAGCAAGTTCGACCAAGCACTGCTGGCCCTGGGGCGGTTGGACAGCGTCTCAATGCTGCTACCTGACACATCACTTTTCCTCTATATGTACGTCCGCAAAGAGGCTGTACTCTCTTCCATGATTGAGGGAACACAGTCGTCGCTTTCAGACTTACTGTTGTTTGAACTCAACCAGGAGCCAGGTGTTCCTTTGGACGACGTGCAAGAGGTCAGTAACTATGTGGCGGCTTTGAACTATGGGCTGAGCCGATTGGCGGAAGGATTTCCGCTGTCTCTGCGACTGATCAAGGAGATCCATGGCGTGTTGCTTACCGGAGGGCGCGGGGACAATCAGACTCCGGGAGAATTTCGTCGCAGCCAAAACTGGATAGGTGGAACCCGGCCCGGCAACGCAGCCTTTGTCCCGCCCCCTGCAGATCAGGTTATGGAGTGCATGGGTAAGCTCGAATTATTCTTTCATGACCGGCCCGAACCAACTCCGGTCCTGCTCAAGGCGGCATTAGCACATGTGCAGTTCGAGACAATCCACCCGTTTCTCGATGGTAACGGCCGTCTTGGACGCCTGCTGATCACATTGCTGCTGTGTGAGCAGAAAGTTTTACGGGAGCCAATGCTCTACCTGAGCCTCTACTTTAAGACTCACCGCCAGTATTACTACGAACTGCTCAACCGTGTGCGCCTTACAGGTGACTGGGAAGTTTGGCTCGACTTTTTTGCCGAAGCGGTCACCTTTACCGCCACCCAAGCGGTGGAGACTGCTCAGCAGCTTCTTGATCTGTCGAACGAGGATCGGATGAAGATCAGCGGACTTGGACGTGCGGCGGTTTCAACCCTGCAGGTGCATCGTGCGCTGATGGAGCATCCAATCGCCACGTCAGGCTGGCTGGTGGAAAAGACCGGTATCACCCCAGCCACAGTCAACAAGGCTCTGGCGCATCTGGAACGTCTTGAGATCGTCCGCGAGTTGACCCGACAAAAGCGCAACCGACTATTCAGTTACACCGGATACGTGGAGATTTTGAATCGAGGCACGGAACTTCCGGTCGGGGATTAGGATATGCCGCACCCGACCCCATGGGTTGGGACTATTCTCATGGATCGGGAGATGTGGGAAGCGCTCTTTCTTGCCTGAAAAGTTGCCTCGATATATTTAGGAATATGTTGTCAGGAGGGTTTGTCATGAAGGGTCGAAAAATAAATCCGTCCCCATTCTTTTTTGGTCCCCATTCTTTTTTGCATTCTTTTTTGCGCTGGATAGCCGACATCAAGATGCCTCATCCGGCCCAGCAAATCGTTCTGCAAGAATATGTCGACACGATTGCTGAATGTGCCAACCGGGTGGAACGTCTTACCGGGCAGATTCAGCAGTTATTACCCACGTGGCAATTGTTTC
>WTCI01000131.1 GCA_013138655.1 Desulfuromonadaceae bacterium
TAACGTCCGGCACAAGGCGTGCGCGGCTACGCGTCCCAGTGAGCGTAGCGAACGACTTCTGAGATGGTGTTATTAGACATCCCTCTCATTTCCCTTCGCTCGATTGACAAGCACCAGCCCATATACACACAGGTTGACTACAAGGACGATGATGCCGAGAGAGATCTGCATTCCTCGAGTCAACCCTTCGGGATAGACGAGGGGCATCACGTAGTGATCGATGAAGCCCCCAGTGTAGCCCGCACCTCCCGCCGCTTCCCGGAAGAGACGTTCAAGAGGGGTAAGCGGACAAATCCAGCCTCTGAACTCGATCAGCACTCCCCACAATACGCAGGGAATATGAAGAATAGAGACCTTCCCCCACTTCAGAACCAGAAGTCCGCCGAGCACAACAAACGCTATAAACGCGAAGTGAACTACTACGAGGAGATCAGCTGCAATTCCGGCAATCATCAGGATCCAGTTGGATGGTCTCAGCTGTCATGCAAAATACCTAACCGCAGAGCTGAGCCGCGAGGATGTTGGGGAGGCCTATTCTAAATACATTCCGGTCGATCCAATTTGCACGAACCCGGTGAATCCTTTTTTTCGATTTGAATGGTCGCATGTTCAATACCATAATTTTTATGTAGCTCTTGGGTCACATTTTCCAAGAAACTATTATCAACAGATTCTTCATTAATAATTAAATGAACGGTCAAAGCAGTTTCTCTTGTACTTAATGCCCAAATATGTAGATCGTGTAATTTTATTACATTACCTAAGTTCAATAAATAGGCTTCTATCTCTGCCACATTGATACCCTTAGGTACAGCATCAATCGTAAGATTCATGGAATCCCGAAATAGCCCCCATGTTCCTATCAATATAATAGCAACGATAATCAGACTGATTGCGGGATCAAGCCATAACCAACCAGTTGCCATAATAGCCAGGCCGGCCACAACCACTCCAAGCGATACTCCGGCATCAGCAGCCATATGAAGATAGGCTCCTTTAATATTCAGATCATGTTTCTGGCCTGAAAAAAACAGCAGCGCCGTAGCCGTGTTGATCACAACCCCAATTCCGGCAACCATTATAACGATTGTACCGTTGACAGCTCTAAGCTCGCTAAACCTCCCAATTGCTTCCCATGCGATGCCCCCAAGTGCAACAAGCAGCAAAACTGCACTTATTAAAGAAGCCAGTATTGTTACCCTGCGAAAACCATAAGTTCTTTTCTCCGTTGGACGTTTTGACGCCAGCCGGCTTGCTCCCCACGCAAGCAAAAGGCTCATCACATCGCTTAAATTGTGTCCTGCATCCGCAATGAGCGCAATTGACTCTGCAATAAATCCATATATCGCCTCGATAAACACAAAGGCAATATTGAGTACAACTCCAATGGCAAAGGCACGATTGTAATTATCAGGTTCATGGTGATGGTCATGCGCCATATACCAGTACCTTTTCGATGGCTAATCGCGGAGCGGCGTGAACGGTTGAACTCAGCGGTTTTACGGAGCGGCGAAGCCGCAGAGTAAAACCGCTGCAGCGGATTGTTTGGGAGGTTATTCGCCCCTCTCCTTCAAGGATTTCGGATCGGTCACCTCCCACAGACCTTCCGAATTACGTTGGAATCCCCCTTCCCATATCCAGTGCTCAAACCATCCAGAACCCGGAATGCCATACTTATGAATCAGCCGATAGCTTTTCCTTTCAATATCGACGGTAAACCAGCCGATTGAGACCGTGCCATTTATCGCTTCCGACACTGGGGCTCTCGAAAGTTGATCTGCGCTCTCCGTTCTTCCTGGAGACGAAAAGACGTCTGGATGAGTTTTGAGGTACCGGATCATGGCAATTTTGGCAGATTGCGCCTCGAAGAGCCTCGGCTCAGCGTGCGTCTCAAGGAGCCCCGGCTCAGCGTGCGTCTCAACATAATGCTTCGAACAACCTGCTCCCATGATAACAACGAACAAAGCTAATAGAACGATCATCTGTTTCATTTCATCTATCCTCCCAATCGAGATGTGGTTTTAAAAAAAAGTTTCAGTTCCTTCCCTGCGTCACAGTTTTGCCACTCATCTGCTCGGGCCTGCAAGACTGCAACTTCAATCTCCCTCTTCAACTGCTCAATCCTTTCTTTAAAGTTCAGGCTCGTTGTAGCAGCGCCGGTCAAACCGCTTGACTGCTGAACTCAGCGTCGAAGCATCCCGACCCAACCTCACTGCCAATTCATTTAACGTTGCATCACCCAATTCCGGAACACCCCAAACAACCAAAGCCCGAGCTTCTGACGGCAATCGCTTCTGACCGGCGGCGCTCAAAGCAACTTCCTGAAGATCAACGCGCCGGGATAATGGATGCGTGGTTTACGTACCATGGTGATAACGATAGCATCAAATTATCAACTTGCACTCTTGCAGGTCCTCATTGGCAACCTAATTAATTTGTTTTATTGTTTGCAGTTCTTGCCGCCTTTCGCATGCATGTTATTATCAATGCAGAACACTGGCGTACCTCTGTTCAAGGAGATCTCATGTCCTGCATCATGAAAATTATTCTGAAAAGTTCCCCCATCCTGACGGTCTGTTTCCTGCTGTTGTATACCAATCCCTGCTTGGCGGAAATCCAGCTTCTTGAGGATAAACCGGTGTATGCACTAAGCATTTATGGTGGCCAGATGACCGACAACAGCATAGATGATTTTACCGATAGCTTTCATGGTCTTGATTTTGAGGAATCCTCCTTGCTGACCCTGGCGTTGGCGCGGCGTATCGCTACTCACAGCGAGCTGGCCAGTTTTGAAGTCGAGGGGCAGGTCGTCAAGCATTTTGATCAGCAGAACCACTGGGAATTCAACGCCTTACTGGCTGCTCGCTGGGAGGCGTTTTTCTGGGACAAATATCTGGATACCAGTTTCGCTGTCGGAGTTGGCCCATCGTACGCGGCAGATGTCCCCGAAATAGAAGTGCAAAGAAGCGGTGAGTCCAAGCGTCTGCAGGTTTACCTGATGGTGGAGCTGGAGTTCGTGTTGCCATCGCATCCAAATGTGGCTGTTATTACCCGCATCCACCATCGCTCCAATGCCTTCGGCATCGTTGCCGACAGCGGTACCTCCAACGCCTTTGCTTTTGGTTTGAAATTCAGGATCTGAATACCGTTGGTCGCATGATAACCATATTGAACATGCTGCGGGCAGCTACGTTCAAAGCACGGAGAATCGAGCCGAAAGTTACCTCAAAAGGGATAACGTCGAACTCAGACGGAGCATATTGAAAGAAGAAAACACCTTGGGGGAGTTCTTGAACAATGACGGAAAACTTAAAATTTAAGGGACGTCCCCTGCACTTCTACTCCGATATAAAAAACATCTAAATTTCCGGCTCAGGGCCGGTCCAGACGAAGCAGGCCGTACTTCTTGGTCAGCAAAACAGCCTCCCGGAATTCGGCCCCGCTCGGGCGGCGGTCCAGAGGCGGATACTCATCGGCCCGGTAACAGGGCCGGTACTGGTCCATCAGGTTGAGGTAGGTTTCGGTGGAAATTTCATGTGCGATAAAGGACAGGATCCGGTCTGTTCCCGCCAGGTTTTCCGGCAGAACCAGGTGGCGCACCAGAAGGCCGCGCCGGGCAATGCCGTTTTCATCGAGAACCAGATCGCCCACCTGTCGATGCATTTCCTTGACCGCTGCCCGGTTGACTTCGGCATAATCAGGGGCCCGCAGGAGTCTGCGGGCCACCTCGGAATCGGCGAACTTCATATCGGGCATGTAGATATCGATGACGCCGTCCAGCAGCGCCAGGGCCTGGGGACTGTCGTAGCCGCCGGTATTGTACACCAGCGGCAGATGCAGGCCGTTTTTCGCTGCAACCACCAGGGCCGCCAGAATCGGTGCGACGACGTGGCTGGGGGAGACCAGGTTGATGTTGTGGCAGCCCATTTTCTGCAGCTCCAGCATCATGGCGGCCAGCTCTTCGGCCGAGATCTCCTGCCCGAGGCCTTTGTGGCTGATATCCCAGTTCTGGCAAAAGACACAGCGCAGGTTGCACCAGCTGAAGAAGATGGTGCCCGAGCCGTACCTGCCGACCAGCGGCCGTTCCTCGCCGTGGTGGGGGCCATAGCTATGGACCACGGCCCACTCGCCGGTGCGGCATGCCGCACCCTTGGTGCTCAGCAGCCGGTTGACATGGCAGCCGCGGGCGCACAGGTCGCAGCTTTTCATGTGTTCTGCAGCACTGCGGGCGCGGTGTTCAAGTTTGCCGGTGCGCAGCAGTTTCAAATATGCCGCTTCAAATCGGGACATGGGACGTTCCTTGGGCACCCTAGGAGACCCGGACGAAATCGTAACGATCCATCATCTCACGGGTCAGAAAACCCACCCCGCAACGGTCGCCGACGGTTTCGACAACGACCACGGCATCGGGGTGTTCGAAATCGATCTGGGCCGATCTGCCCATCTGCGACAGTTCCGTTTCGACAAAGGTGTCCAGGGCGCGTTCCACCTCCGGCGAGACGATTCGGCCTTTCAGGCCGCGCCGTTCCAGGCGCACGTAGAAGCGCTTGTCGGCCAGCAGGGGAATATAAGGGCGTATCGCTTCTTTGACCTTTTCGAGAAAGTCTTCGAGCCGAAAGATGAAAAATCGATCAAAGGGAACGATGCGGCCCAGATCATGAAAAGCGAAGGGTTGCCTGGACCTCTTTTCTGAAACGGACGAGAGGAATGCGCCGGGATTGTCCACTTTGCCGAGAATAACCCCCAGAAACTCCGTCTTTCTGAATTCCCCGTAGGCGGATAGATCATCCATCAGGGTGCGAAAGCGCCCCTGATCGGCCAGGGTGACGACGAGATTGTATTCCTTCATAAGCTCCTCCTGGTTTGAGTTTAGCCAAGAAAGGAGCCTTGACAAGTTTCCGGGAAAACAAACAGGCCGCAACCTAAAACGGCTGGCAAAACAAAAAGACGTACAAAAAGGGGACTTTCACCCCTCGATCCATGCCGACTTTTACCGGCGCTTTCACAACGTTCCCTTGTGCTCAAGTAGATGCCCCGGAACTCCCCCCAGCCCCTTTCATGTTGCGGATGATGCTAATTCCTGATAAAAGACTAAAGATATACGTCAGATGATTCAATTATTACGTCAAGGGGATGGTGATGCTTGAGCCGCTATTCGGAACCATTAACAGGGAAAAGGTTCTGCTGTATTTATTGTCTCGTCAGGAAGGCTATCCACGAGAGGTGGCAAAGTTTTATGCAACTGACCTCAGGTCTATTCAAAACCAGTTCGAAAAGCTGGAAGCTGGCGGAGTGCTCTATAGTCGTATGGTCGGCAATACGCGATTATATGCGTTCAACCCTCGCTATCCACTGCTGAAGCCGTTGCAAGAACTGCTCAAAAAGGCGCTGTCCTTTTATCCCGATGAGGAGAAGGAGCGGTTAACGATGGGCAGACGACGCCCCCGGAGAAAGGGGAAGCCTCTGTGAAGCCGCTTGAAGAAATGAGCATGGGTGAATTGGCAGCTTATGTTTGCTCGCACCTGAAAACTCACGGCATCGATGTAGTTCTCTCCGGCGGTGGTTGCCACTCTATAGCAGCGGAAAACATGTCTCCTTCGATCTGGATTTTATCGAGAGGTTGTCGTTGGGTCGCAGAAGACTGAAATCAGTTCTGGCTGCTATCGGTTTTGAGGAACGTGACAAGTATTTCCGCCACCCGGATACCGAATACCTCCTTGAGTTTCCTGCCGGGCCTTTAGCTGTCGGAGACGAACCGCCGCAGGAAATCAGGATTCTCAAATTCTCAACAGGTGAGCTGACCGCCCTTTCACCGACCGACTGCGTCAAGGACAGGTTGGCAGCATACTTTTACTGGAACGATCTTGAGTGCCTTGAGCAGGCCTTGCTGGTTGCGACTGACACCGAGATTGATCTCGCAGAGGTTGAGCGGTGAGCTGGTAGTGAGGGGCAAAAGGAAAAGTTTGTTCTTTTCAAAAAACAGTACGATAAAGTAGTTATCGAATGTTGAAAATAAATCTGTCCCCTTTTGCCTGTCCTTTTGCCTGTCAACTTGTTTGCGGAGCGTAAACACCGCAGTCGGCTCGAGCGACTTGTTCTCGCTGCGGAGCGGCGGGGGCAAGGCGCCTGAGTTTACTCAGCTCCGCGATTCATGCCGCGCAGCGGCGTGAACACAAAAATCACCTGCCTTTTGGAGCCGCAAAGCGGCGGAAAAAGGTCAGGTGGATTGCCTTGTTATCCTATTTTTTTTGCATTATAAAAAATTCATAACCGTAAAAATTCGAAAATTTCCTATAAAAGTCTGCTTCACTTTTAAATGCTTCAAAAATAGCTAATGCCACTTCGTTTCCTTGGTATTTCTTATTCAGTCTACGTAATTCTTTTTCCATTGGTAAATAATAGTTATTCAACCACGCCGATTCAGGTAATGTGAAATTTGAGATTAAGTTAAATTCTTCCTTTTTAATTGTTTCGATTTTTTCTTCAATGTTTTTGATGTCGGGATATTCACTGCCAAAGTATTCAACAACGGTGTTAGGCGGATTAGAGACAGTATATACAAGCTCTGTCACAGCTAAGTAGCCTTTGTCTTTCAAAAGCTGATGGCAGCGTTTCAATCCATTTTGAAATCCCATAAAATACAATGCACCTTCTGACCAGATGATATCAAAGGTTTTTTCCTCAAAATTCATATCGAGCATTGACATATTTTGTGGGATTATATTTTCTTCAAATTCTTCGTTTTTTGTCCTGTCCATTAATGTGTCAAGAAATCCTTGATGGTTATCTAAAGCCATGATTTTTCCATTTGAGATTTTTGCTAATTCTATGGTCTGCATTCCCTGCCCACACCCGATATCTAAAATGAATGGATGTTTTGAGTGTCGGGGGATAGAATTAAATGCGCGTCTGGTGCACTCATTGTCGCCAGGTCCACTCCGTGGTAATGCTTCGCATAATTCATATAAATATTCAATTCCTTCCATAAGATACCTCTTTTTTTATATTTACGGATAACCTCGTAAATCAGCCGCGCTTTTTTCTACGTCGGCTGGATTTGCCTTGTTAGGCGATCGTATTCTAATTGGATTGGTGTTTTCTATACACAATAACGGCGGTAACAATGTGTATTACTATCACGGTTAATGCAATAACTAGATATATTTTCCACTCATGGCATGTTGAATTGTTAGAATATAATATAAACGTGGGAGTTATTACCGCAACATAAAAAAAGGCATAGAAGATCCGCCCAAGTATTCTTTGCTTTTTGGACGCCCTTGTTTGCCAGTTTTCGGCAACTCGAAAGGTCGGTGAGTCTTGACATCTGAGCAATGACCTAATCTCCGTCTCGAAATACTGGAGTTGCTCCAAATAAAAATTAATTATTAATTGCTTTTGCAGGTTCATTATTCCAACTATTGCTAACATGATAATAATCGCAACGAAACCAAAAAAAAGAATGCTGGTGTCACTGGTGTTTTGCTGGTAAACAGCCTCGTAAAATGGTTTCCAAGTAAGTATCGCGCCAACTGCAGCGAGCATCTTGAAGTCAGCGAATGCATCCCTGGCATAAGAATCGCAGATGTTAGCAAGACGGACAGTCTCTTTGTAATGGTATGAAAGAGCTTCTTTTGTATTCTCGTTTGTTTCTTCCATCGTTGCGCTACCTTGTGAGTGCTTAACTATTTATTACTTCCCACATTATACCTATGTTCCAGAATCTTAATAGATATTCTGACAAATAAAATGTCTATACACGAAGTTCCGGACATCAGAAGTTCCGGGGACGGTGAATTCAATTTGCAAGTGCACCACGTGCTATAGGCCAGAACGCTTCATGGGGCGTGCGGTATCCGAGGCATTTTCGTGGACGGTTGTTTAACCTTCTGACTGCTTCAGAAACATCGTCTTCATCTGTTTTTCGGAAGTCGATCCCCTTCGGAAAATATTGTCGCAATAAGCCGTTGGCGTTTTCGTTGGCACCCCGTTGCCACGCGGCATAAGGAACACAGGAACACGGGGTCGGACCAAGCTAAGTTGTTGATTTTTATTTATTCTCTAAGTCCGCTTTTTTCATATGCACATGTAGGACAATAAGCTAATCCTTTAAGTGCTTGATTATTACATCCTTGCCATGCGCATATTCCATCGGAAAGTCCACCACGATTTTGAATGAGGAAATCTATTCTTACATCCTTATCATTGTATGATCTCCAACTTTCAGGCTCTTTAATTTTTATAGCTAAGCCGGTTTGATATTTATCCCATTCATCCAGCTGCCAATGCTGGCCGCAAACAGGGCATTTAATCAGCTTAACCCAAGCATCATCTTTCCAATCAATTCTTTTGAATTTTTTAAAATATGAATCGCTTGAATCAGATTTGAAAAACTTTGGCAGGTTCTTGCACTTACACATTTTCATCATCTTCGGTCCTGAATACGGGGTCGGACCAAGCCAAGTTGTTGATATTCAAGAAAAACCATTCCCAAAATACCTGTTTTTAGATGCTATAGGGCGATTTTCGGCCTCAAAATCGGGCCTATAAATTTCCTG
>WTCI01000288.1 GCA_013138655.1 Desulfuromonadaceae bacterium
GCCCTGATTGTGACAACCATCATGTTGAAATGGGCGAATACAAGATTCGCCCCTACGATAATCATTATTGCGGTCGGGAAAAACAAGAATTCCGTGGAAATGATTCGGCATCACCGTAAATTCATCTATCGTCACATTCGGGAAACGTTGCGGCAACGTCATCCAGACATCCGCCACCACCCTCCCGGCATCGTTCTGCACCATCGTACCTTCAACAATCTCACCCAGCAGGGATTCCCGTCCCTGCACACAGATGGTCACGAAATAGAACCCGGCCGCTGAGTAATCGTATCCGGGCAGCCGAGGCGACCGGCGATGGTGAATATCCGGATTAAAACTCACCCTTTGCCCCCCCTCTCTTACTGACGATGGTCCTTACCTCTCCCGCAAATTTATTGCCGCTCAGTGTCAGAATAAGTCACAGATCCCAAACAAAAAAAACCGCATGTTCGTCATCGTGACAAATTCATGCGGTTTTTGCTTTTCCGATGCTCCCCCCTGGCGCCCCGTGCGGTTAGTCGTGATATGAAATAGTGATAGAACGTGAATCAGCGCCTTATCCGGTTCATCAGTTTCCGGTATCTATCGGCGACCTGCTCCTCTTTTTTCGCCTTCAGCTGCAAGCGGCGCACTGCGGAGCTGAGGGAAGAGACATCTCGGCCGAGCTGTTCGCCGAGGGCGGTGAGGGTAGCGCAGCCGGTTTCCAGAAACAGCCAGGAAAGATAAGCGCGCGCTTCGGCACAGTGGCGATTTTTCCCCGGGGCGGCGATCTCATCTTCGGTCAGTTTATAGCGATCCAGAACCGCCTTGATGACTTTTTCCGGATTAATTTTCGGCTGGTACTTCTGCCGCGACAGCTTCATCACCCCACGGACAAAATCTTCGTCCCCGAGAATCCGCGGATCGGCCTCACTGCCGCGGGTAAAATCGACGGTCGGCTCCGCCTGTAACCCTTCATTAACGTAGCTGTGAAATTTCATCAGCGCACGGATGCCGGTGTCCTCAATCTGCAAGAAGGTCCGATCCGTATCCAGCCAAGGAACCTTTTCGCGCGCGCAATAGGCACGATGGCTGCTCCAGGTGTAGCGCATCGGATCGGCATCGATTCCGACACGCATCGGTGCCAGGTGTAGATCACGTACCAGGTTCAACAGATGAACTTCAGGGTCGATCAAAATCGCTTTGTAGCGACCCTGAAACAGGTGCCCGGCCTGCCGGTGCCAGTCGTTGAACCAGCGGGTGTAACGGAAACCAAGCTGCTGCATGATGCGTGACAACGGGACCTCATCAACCTCAATTACCAGTTTCAGGCTGGTCGGCAACAGGCAATAGGCATAGACCTTGTGCCCGAACTTCTCGATCCCTTCCTGAATCAACAGCAGAAAACGGGTGCGGTCGGTGTCATCGAAAAAGACCTGCTGCTGACCGTTACCATGCAGGGTGACATAATAAACGGCACCGGGGAAATGCAAGCGGGGTTTACGTGCCATGAAACCTCCTACGTGACCAACATATTACAAGCCTGCCCCTCACTCTCGGCAGATATTAACAAATCAGCGAAATAAAGCAATACTCCAACAACATATAATTACTGGCAAAAGTCTCTCAAACCTGTAGAATCAGGAGAGTTGGATTGATTTGCTTTCATAAACCGATAAGGATTTCAGATGGCGTTTATCAGTATCTTCAAA
Organism: Desulfuromonadaceae bacterium; assembly: GCA_013138655.1. GTDB lineage: Bacteria > Desulfobacterota > Desulfuromonadia > Desulfuromonadales > Geopsychrobacteraceae > Malonomonas. The sequence goes on from WTCI01000288.1 coordinate 1,692, forward strand.
AACAGCACCGGGATCGAAAAGGAGATCAACCATTTTCTTGATCTGGCCAGTGAGTCCGGGCTTATCTTTATACAGGGGATGAATACTTATCTGCTCGATAATATTGAAAGTTTCAGTGAGCACCTGGCCCAGATCGTCGAAACAGAAAAAATGGCAGATGCCTTACGCCATTCTATCGAAGATTTGCTTTACCGGAAAACCCTGATCCCGGAATCGCGCGGCGATGTGCTGGAACTGATCGAACGAATGGACGCTCTGCTGGGGCAGTTCAAGGGGGTGATGTTCCGCATTGAGATTGAGCGGCCCGACATCAACCTGCGGTTTCACGATGATCTCAGAGCTCTGAACGACTGTGTCGTGCAGTCTGTCGAGGCGATGACCCTGTCGTTACGTGCTTACTTCAAGGACATTTCCCAGGTGGCCGATCATATGCACAAGGTTTCCTTTTGGGAAAGTGAATCGGATAAGGCCTCGACCCGCTTGCAAAAAGCTATTTTCGGCAACCAGCAGCTGGGGTTGGATTTAAAAATGCAGCTGCGTGATCTGGTCAAACATATCGACGGGATCGCCGATCAGGCTGAAGATATGGCCGACAGCCTGGCCATCTACGTCATTAAGCGCTCTCTCTAGGCACCGGGATGTTCCTCTTTTTCCTCTCCAGCGGCATGTTCCTGGGCTGGTCCCTGGGAGCGAACGATGCCTCCAATGTCTTCGGCACAGCGGTCGGCACGCGTATGGTCCGCTTTCGCACCGCCGCTATGCTCTGCTGTATTTTCATTATCCTGGGTGCGGTCATCAGTGGTGCCGGAGCATCACATACCCTGGGCAAGCTGGGCGCCGTCAATGCCGTCGCCGGCGCCTTTGTGGTCGCTTTTTCTGCGGCGACAAGTGTCTACCTGATGACCCTGGCGCGCTACCCCGTTTCCACCTCACAGGCGATCGTCGGAGCCATTATCGGCTGGAACCTCTTCTCCGGATCGCCGACCGACAGTGGTGCATTATTCAAGATTGTCATGACCTGGATCGCCTGCCCGATCCTCTCCGGCATCATTGCCGTCATCTCTTATAAGATCGTGGCATTTATTATCAGCAAATTCAAAATCCACATGTTCCGCCTGGATGAATTGACACGCTACGGCCTGCTTCTCGTCGGGGCCTTCGGATCATTTTCCCTGGGCGCCAACAATATTGCCAACGTCGTCGGTGTCTTCCTGCCGGTCTCACCCTTGACCGATATGGCACTGTTCGGCGGATTCAATGTCAGTCCGGCCCAGCAGCTTTTCCTGATCGGCAGCGTGGCGATCTCCCTTGGCGTCATCACCTATTCAAAACGGGTCATGGAGACCGTCGGCAGTGGAATTTTCAAACTCTCCCCGGTGATGGCACTGGTCGCCGTCTGGGCGCACGCCATTGTTCTGTTTCTGTTTGCTTCACAACAACTGGAGCAGTTTCTCAGCAGCCATGGCTTGCCGACCCTGCCGCTGGTTCCCGTCTCCAGCTCTCAGGCAATTGTCGGCGCCGTGGTCGGTATGGGACTGCTCAAAGGGGGACATAATATCCGCTGGAAGACGGTTGCCGGGATTGCCGGCAGCTGGGTGACCACGCCTCTGTTCGCCTGCCTGATCAGTTTTATCTTTCTCTTTGTGCTGCAGAACGTCTTTCAGCAGACCGTTTATTGCCCCCCCTAGGAGGC
>WTCI01000359.1 GCA_013138655.1 Desulfuromonadaceae bacterium
TTTTCCGGTAGAGGCGTTCGGTGGTGACCAACACCCGGGCATCGCCTCGCTCCAGCCGCTGGGCAATCGGTTCCGGCCCGAACGCCGAAAACAACGGGCAGAAAACACTGATGTTTTTCAGCGTGCCGAGGGCAGCAAAGTAGAGTTCCGGAATCCGCCCGGACAGGCTGAAGACCCGCTCCCCTTTGCCCACACCCAGCGTCTTCAGCACATTGGCAAAACGGTTGCTCTGCGCTTTAAGATCGCCGTAGGTAAAATCTTTAACCTGTCCGTCTTTGCCCAGCCAGCGCAGCGCCACTTGAGACTGACCGGCTCCAGCAGCATGGCGATCAACCGCTTCGTGGGCAATATTCAATCCTCGTCCATCGGGAAGACCATCGAGCTCCTGACGCACCTTATCCCAGGAAAAATCGGCACAGGTCTGTTGATAATCGATAAGATTCGGCTGAAGACGCCAAGAAGAGGGGGATTTTTTGATCGGCGGCCAATCCATTCCAGAAACCTCCATATTCGACCGGAGCATTCCGGATGTTTCCGTTCGAGAAAAATCCGGGCTTCAGGACATCAAATTTCAAGTTTCGCATGAAAAGTATAGCAACGATAATGTTGATAGCAACTGACTGACCTGAACCTGCTATGCTTGCAATCACCAGCCTCTCAGTTTGAGAGGCTTTGGTTTTTTCGGCGACAAACGCGATAGATCAGTCAAACAGACGGGGGCGAACATGCAAGACGGCCCATGCGTCACCTTTCTTCAATGGGCTCTGCCGAGGATGGATCTGCGCTGGCTCGGTTTCCGCCGTGTGCGCGGCCAGGTCTGCAAGCGTCTGCAGCGGCGGGTGCGGGAGCTGCAACTACCCGACCTGGAAGCCTACAGTCACTACTGCCTGCAACAGCCGGAGGAGTGGAAGATCCTTGAGGCGCTGTGTCGGATCAGCATCTCCCGCTTCTGTCGTGACCGGGGATTATTTACTTTGCTTGGGAAGGAGTTGCTCCCCGAACTGGCGACTCAAGTCGGCGCGACGAGGGACAACTGCCTGCGTATCTGGTGTGCCGGCTGTGCCTCCGGCGAGGAATCCTACAGTCTGGCCCTGGTCTGGGCATTTCAGCTGGCGGCCAACTATCCCGATATCCACCTGCAGATCCTGGCCAGCGATATCGATCCCCAGTTGCTGCAGCGTGCTGCCCGGGCTCGTTATCGCGACAGCAGCCTCAAGGAACTTCCCAGCGTCTGGAAAGAGCGGGCCTTCAGCCGAGTCGGAGACGATTTTCACCTCCGCCAGAGCTATCGCCGGCCGGTTCAGCTACTGCAGCACGACCTGCGCGGCCCCGCCCTCAAAGGTCCCTTCCAACTGATCCTCTGCCGCAATCTGGCTTTCACCTACTTCAGTGAGCCATTCCAGCGCCAGGTTCTAGAGAAATTTCAACAGGTCCTGTTGCCAGGCGGATACTTAGTCATCGGCAGCCATGAAGCCCTCCCCATATCCCCTTCCGGGTTCTCCCCGCTGAATTCAAAGTTGGGGATATACCGAAAGGCGGCCACTCCCCTAATACCTCCCATGCGGGAGGGCTGCTCAAACAACTCTGCAGGGCCTTGAGTGCCTGCAAGCTTGTGCTTGATGAATGCCAATTCAGGGCTTAGTCATACCGGTTTAGATCGCAGCGCCTGGAAGTATTTGCCACGGCTCAATCCCACTGCAGCAGCAGATCACCATTTCCCGCCGTTACCACCCGAGTCCCCAGCTGTTTCCCCTCGCGGTTCAGGGTCTCAACCAGCCAGTCGGTCTCTTTCCGCGAGGCCCGTTGCAGGCGGAATTGTTTGAGCCGGGTGGGAACCATGCGCAGTTCGAGCAGGCGTCCCGTCTGCGGGTCGCTGCTGACGAAGTACATCAGACCCAGCTCGGCCCGATATGCCTCCTTGCCGCCGATCCCTTCATAGTCGTTGATGAAGTCACCGCAGCCGTAGAGAATCGGCCGGTCCCGGTAAACCTCGATCCCCATGACATGATGCGACGAATGGCCGTGGATGATGTCGATCCCGGCCTCATCGATCAGGCGGTGGGCGAAACGGCGAAACGCGGCAGGGATGGGATAGCCCCAGTTGCCGCCCCAGTGGATGGAAAACAGCACCAGATCATTGGCCGCTTTGACTGCGGCGACCTGTTCTGCGATGCGGTGGACGCTGGTATCGGAGAGGTCGGGAAGCAGGTTGATACCGCTTTGCTTGTCTGTGGCCGCCCATTCGGGGGGGGTCCCGCTCGACGGATGGCCATAGGCGAATAGTAGCACCCTCCCCCGCGGCGGCAGCTCAAAGACGGCCGGCGCCCGAGCCTGTTCAAGCTGCTGCCCGGCTCCGGCACAGTTGACCCCGGCCGTTTTCAGGCTGGTCAGAGTTTCCCTCAGGCCCGCACGGCCCCAGTCGAGGACATGGTTGTTGGCCAGGCTGCAGGCATCGATGCCGGCGCCGGACAAGACTCCGAGGTTAGCCGGCTGCATCCGGTAGTTGATCCCCTTGCCCGGCCAGGGGGTATCGCTCGTGGTGACGGCGGTCTCCAGGTTGATCAATCGCAGATCGGGTTCGATCCGCTGCAGCACGCCCAAGGCGTCGCCCCACAGGTAGGAAATGTCGACCACTCTGGGGATGGGTCCGCTACTCTGTTCAGCCAGCAGCACATAGTCGCGGGCGTCCTTCAGGTAGGGCTCGTAGATAACCGGATCGCTCGGCTGCGGCAGAATCTGATCAATCCCCCGGCCGAGCATCACATCGCCGACCATGAAGATAATGATGGCGGTCGATTTGAGTGCTGAAAGCATCGCTACCCTCCTCTGATCCCGAGACAACAGCGGATGTCTTCAGTATATACCGGAAACCGGTTGGGCGTTGAAGGCTGGTCTTTTGCGGGAGTCTTGGAAGCACCTTACTTGTAATAGGGGCGTTCTGGTTAAAAAATCTGTCCTTTTTATTCTATCGATCCCGGTCCCGGACCGCTGTATCCGGCAACAAAGATTTCAGCAGCATCGCGTTCTTGACAGCATAGGCTCCGACATCGTTATTGAAATAGACGAAAACATCAAGCCCCTGATCGTGCCAGGCGGCAATCTGCCGCGCCTGCAACTCCAGGTGGGCGGTCGGGTAATCGCCTGAATGGTCGCGATCGCCGTGGTAGCGCAGATAGACAAAAGGCGCGGTGACCCGGTGCGGGATGTCCAGCGGCGGCAGGTCGTGGATGCAGTGGCCCACGCCGTATCGCTCCAGCAGCCGGAAAACCGGTTCCACCAGCCAGCTCGGGTCGCGGAATTCGAGCACGTGGTGTCGCCCGTGGGGCAGGGCGGCGAGGAAGCCTTGCAGCCGGGACAGGTTGAGTTGCCAGCGCGGCGGCAGTTGATAGAGGACCGGGCCGAAGCTGTCGCCCAGAGGGGCGGCATGGGCGAAGAAGTTGTGCAGCGGCGATTGCGGCTCTTTGAGCTTTTTCAGGTGGGTGAGGAAGCGGCTGGCCTTGACGGCGTAGAGAAAGCCGGCGGGGGCCTGCGCGCGCCATTTGGCAAAAACGGCCTCGCTCGGCAGGCGGTAGAAAGTGTTGTTGATTTCGACCGTGTCGAAATGGCAGGCGTAGTGGTCAAACCAGTCCGCCTGGCGCAGATCGGCCGGGTAAAAGATTTCGCGCCAGTGCGGGTAAACCCAGCCCGAGGTTCCGATGCGGATGGTCATGACTGTAGTATCCCATTGATCTTCAGGAAAATCAATTTGCGGCCGGAAGCTAGTAAAGGGTGGCAACGTTACCTTTGGTCACTAGGAGTCTGTCGGACTATCCATGAGCCAGCTGCAAATCCGGCTGTTTGCCCCAGATTTATGCTCCTTTTCAGCCCATAGCTACGGCTATGCGATTTCAAACGAGCCCAAATTTGGCCTCAAACTTCCAAATTTTCGCTTCGGCCCGGATAGTCCGACAGACTCCTAGCCTTATGATTTGCTTGGAAAATGAGGGCACACTTCGGGTTTTTTGAAATCTACTGGTTATCAGAAGCCAAATTACCTCTTCGATGGTTACGACAATTTGTAGAAAATTTCGGGGCCACCTTGATCACAGAACCAGGTGGTCTTTTCTTGTAATGCGAGGTCTGTAGGAAATGCATTGCCCCCTCCTGTATTGACAATGAAACTATATGAGGCAACATTTAAGACAATAGGGCGGGGACCCGATTCTAGCCCCGGGAGTGTCTAGGATTCTAGTGGCGATTCATACCATTAATTATTACAAGGAGGAGCTGATGCCTATCTATGAGTATCGCTGTCAGAAATGTCAGGATAAATTCACGGTTACCCTGAGCATGGCTGAACATGATCAAGGCAAGGTCGAGTGTCCCCGCTGCCACGGAAAGAAGGTGACTCAGCAGTATTCGGTCTTCTTCGCCAAGACCAGTAAAAAGAGCTGAGTGCGCTAACGACAGGACCCTGCGCCAGCGGCCTGATGCGGGGGGAGAGGATGGCTGCGTCATGCATCGGATCGACCGGATACGAGAAGAGATCGCCCAGGAAGCGGCTCGTCTCATGTTCGAAGAAGGCGTCAAGGAATACCGCGATGCCAAGCGCAAAGCTGCGCGCCGCTTCGGGCGGCACAAGGCTGTCTCCCTAGGCTCGCATCTGCCTTCCAACGCCGAGGTTCACGCCGAGTTGGTACAGCTGATCGAGTGCTACGAAGGGGAGGTGCTCCCCGAGCGTCTCCTCCATCTGCGCCTGTTGGCGCTGAAGTACCTGGAACTTTTTGAACCTTTCCGACCTCTGCTCGTCGGTTCGGTGCTTAAGGGTGCGGTGCGGGCTGCCAGCGATATCGATCTTCACCTGTTTGCTGATGACCCTGAAGAGGTTGAAACCTTCCTGAACCAACAAGCCATCCCCTACACCCAGGAAACGGTCACTGTTCAGCACGGCAATCGTTTCATCGACTATCCGCACATCTACCTGGAAGAGGGAGAGACGGTGGTTGAATGCACCATCTATCCGCCCGAAGAACGCCGTCACCCGCCCAAAAGCAGCATTACCGGCAAGACAATGGAACGGGCCGGTGCCAAACGCCTCGCGGAGCTGATCGATAAAGACCGGTCGGAGGATTGAAGGGCGGCGCAACTGCGCTAAGCTATAACCTGAATCTGTAAATATCCGCCGGCGAATCGCACAAGTCATCCGCCGTTTGCCCATGGATTCAGGTTGCAGTTCAGCGGACGATCAGCAAGAGGAAAAGACCCATGATAATACGCAGGATCACAGCTGGATGTCTGCTGCTCGGCCTATTTTTCACTGTCGGCATTCTGCTGTCCGGCAGTCAAGCGGAGGAGATTATGACCCTGACCCTACACTCAACCGCCTTCGATCAGAATGGAGCCATTCCCAGGAAATACACCTGCGAGGGGGCCGATCTTTCACCACCCCTTGCCTGGAAAGGCGTTCCGCAGGGGACCCGGAGCCTGGCTCTGATCGTCGACGACCCCGATGCCCCCGACCCGACCAATCCGCGCATGACCTGGGTGCACTGGGTGCTGTTCAACATCTCGCCGGAAACCGCCGCCATTTCCGAGGGGGCGGCGGCCAAGGGGCTTCCTCCCGGTTGCCGGCAAGGGCTCAACGACTGGAAACACACCGGGTACGGCGGTCCTTGTCCGCCGATCGGTCGCCATCGTTACTTTCACAAGCTCTATGCGCTCGATATCAAGCTGGATAATCTGCACGCGCCGACCAAGGCTGACCTGGAGCGTGCCATGAAAGAGCACATTCTTGCCCGGGCTGAACTGGTAGGAACTTACAAGAAGGAGCAATAGGTTTGCGGGGGATGTTAATGTGGGTTTTTAGGGATTGGTTTGCTGTGAAGTGGAAATATTTATTGTCGAGAACGTTTCCTTTGGGTTTCTTGTGGATTGCCCCTAGTGTCATGTCAACCTTGAAATGTCGCAGCTAGTCGGTTATAATTTCTTCATAACCAACCCCGGAGGTTTGACTATGAAGAAATACACTGTGACTCTCAGCATGGAAGAACGTAAACTTCTCAACGATCTCACATCAAAAGGAAGGCACCAGTCACAGAAGGTTCTCAATGCCTTGATTTTACTCGATTGTGACACGGGCGAGTTTCAAACCGGTCGCTCAACCAATGAAGAAATTGCCCGGGTCCTGAACATCAGCATGAAAAAAATCGACCGGGTGAAGAAACGTTTTGTTGAAAAGGGGTTTGAATTTGCGCTGGGCAAGAGGAAGGCGGATCGCGTTTACCAAAAGAAGGCGGATGGCGACTTTGAGGCCCATCTGGTTGCCTTGAGTTGCAGTGAACCGCCGGAAGGCTTTTCCCGCTGGTCGTTACGGTTGCTGGCGGATAAAGTGGTTGAATTGAACTATATCGACAGCATTTCGCATGAAGCTGTGCGAGGCATTTTAAAAAAAACGAAATCAAACCCTAGCGACAAAAAGGGTGGATAATTCCGCCGGATCAAAATGGCAGCTTTGTCGCTAACATGTGAAAAGACAAAGGGTCTTGAAAGATAAGTTTTGTCCCTATCAATAACCTTTGCTTTGAGTTTTTAAAGATACAACGAGACGGCCCTGCCGGGAATGGTTTGACCGTCTCGTTTGTTGTTTCAGGGTTTTTTTGCGTCAGCACGTGGCGCGTTATCTGGAGTTCCAACAACCCCCGGTATCTCAGACGCGAAAACACACTGCAGCATCGAGCAAGGGAAGTTTTTTCACTCTAAAATTGTAGGAATAACGCTCCTTAGAGATTTTCTCCACCTCGGCTAAACCAAAAAATCCGACAAAACACTCCAGTGTGCGGTGGGTATAGCAGGAACGCACGGTTTCCTCAGGGGTGCGATAAGAAACGGCTGGTACCTCGTCCAGAACCCTGGGGAAGGCCCTTAAAAAACTGCCTGCGTAGAAAGTGTGGGGCTTCCAATTGTTACCATGCCGATGCAACAGATAAAGGGTAAAGAGAAATGCCTGCTGGACAAAACCAAGATCCGGATAGCCGTCTCGGTATGCCCAGTTGAATTTCTGAGCGTAGGCGCGAAGAAGCCGAGGGAAAATCCCGGCCATCCCCTGTTCGTCCAATAACCGACGACAGTCACGACTGAGAATAAACTTTCCTCGATACTTCCTGATCAGCCCGGCCAACTCAGCAACAAGTCGAGTCACGTGCAGATCAAAGAAATCCTCCTCTTTGTTGATGTTGCTATGCCGGATTCTCTCACGATGAACCTCTTCCCCCCAGTAGCTCAGAGCCGCCTCGCGACAGAAATTGCGTGGCAGGTTCCCATTTGCGGTCGGCTTTAATCCCTGCTCCCCAATCGCCTCTACCAATAGGCCGAACAGGGTCAGGATCGGCGCAGTAGGCTCTCCTACGATGCTATCCGTAAATGCCACCAGCTCGGGAGAATCAAAAGGGTAATGGAGAAAACGGGTCATCTGCTCCGGAGACAGCCCGGAAAAATCCACCCGTGGAGCCTGGTTACGCTGGTGCATGTGCGTGGAGAGAAAGGCGTTGGCTTCTTCCAGGGAGGCGAAATCTTTTCCCTTCAACAACTGACGGACCTCGGCAAAGGTTTCGGCAACGCCATCAGGTTGGGCGGGAGATTGCTGTTGCATGAGACAGCACTTTTTATATTTCTTCCCACTGTCGCATGGGCAGGGATCATTTCTACTGATCTTCATCTGAATCACCGTAACTCGATAAGCCTCAGCCCAACCCCTTCAGAAAACGATAAACATCTTTGCAGTGCCCAAAGCCTTATCAGCGGCCGGGGTCAATTCAATTCTGTATCTCACAGGTTAGAGTCCCAGCTTTTTACGAACTCCATCATACGAAATTCGCTCTCCCTGAGATTCTTCCAAGGCCTCACGGGCTTCCTTGATGTCGAGTTGATCCTCCAGCATTTCTAGAAGCTTCAAATCGTCGATTGAGATAATGGCTCCAACTTCACGCCCACGCTTGGTAAGAACAACGCGGTCGTGCATATAGCGTGCGCGATCAACGACTTCGCTCAGGTGGTCACGCGCATCAGAAACTCCGATTCGTGTCATGGATACCTTCCTTTCTTCTGTACGAATTGTACAATTCGTACAAGGGTCAGTCAATCATCTCTCTTAGACAACCATTCAGGGAGGCACAGGCAATTCTACACCTAAGCAATATTGAAATGGCCCACCCGATTTACGGATGAGCCATTTTCTGTGTCTGACAGACAGTGCATCAATATTGAACCCCATATTTGAGGGCTACAATGATGCCGTTTCGACCTTTGTCTCCAACCAAGCATAGTAGCTGGCACCGGCAAACCCTAAGGTGAACAGCAATAAGACGGCTGCAAACAAAGCCAATACAAAGGTCTGCCGGTAATAAGCCTTTCGATAGCAGAGATAGGCGAGATAGCTACATAGCAAACAAATTGGTACACAGAAAATAATCATCATCATAATTCTGGTTCCGTTTTCATTAGTAACACCCTCCTGCCATTTCAGCGGAGATTAGAATATTAAATCCGCGGAGGATACAATTGATGTCCCCAAAATATTAGAGCATCACAACAGCCGCTGGTCAGGCTTCCACGGCACAATGCGATCGACTTGGACGTTGGCGAATTCCGGATGATTAGGATTCGCCGGCAGATTGAGACACCAGAGGTCGGGCTCGACTCCAGACGTGACCAGGGCCAGGCCCCCGCAGATCAGAACAGGAGGAAGGTTTCACTTCAGAATACCTAGGAGGCTGTCGGACTATCCATGAGCCAGCTGCAAATCCGGCTGTTTGGCCCAGATTTAAGCTCCTTTTCAGCCCATAGCTACGGCTATGCGCTCTCAAACGAGCCCAAATCCGGCCTCAAACTTCCAAATTTTCGCTTCGGCCCGGATAGTCCGACAGCCTCCTGGCTGATTTTATCAGACTATGTACCCAATCAACTGATTCTGAGAACCTTGGCACCACGAATTTTGCGTTCTTTGAGTTCGAGCAGGGCTCGGTTGGCATCTGCCAGGGGGAATTCTTCAAAGGTGGGATGCAGGGGAATTTCCGCTGCCAGCTTGAGAAATTCAGTGACATCTCTACGGGTGACGTTGGCGACACTTTTAACCGTTTTTTCCATCCAGAGGTCACGCGGATAATCGATCCCGGAAAGCAGATCGCGGTCATGATCTTCCTTGCGGATGGCGTTGATCACCAGCCGACCACCCGGGGCCAGTTGGCGCAGCGCCGCAACCACTGGACGCCAGGCCGGCGTGGTATCGATGATCGCCTCCAAAAGTTCCGGAGGAGTGTCCTCACTGCCGCCGGCCCAGGCGGCACCAAGTTCCAGGGCAAAATGCTGCTCTTTTTCGCTGCGGGCAAAGACGTAGACGGGCAGATCCGGAAACTGATGACGGACAAGTTTCAGCACCAGGTGCGCGGACGCGCCGAATCCAGTCAGGCCGAGCGGCCCACCCGAGTCAATTTCCGCAAGCTGCAATGAGCGATAACCGATCGCCCCGGCGCAGAGCAAGGGAGCCGCTTCAGCATCGCTGAAGGTATCGGGAAGGGGATGGGCAAAGCCCGCCGGTACAACCATATATTCGGCGTAACCGCCATCGGCATCGCGGCCGGTCGCCCGGAATTCCGGGCAGAGATTTTCCAGTCCATGCAGACACCAGCGGCAATGACCACAGGCCGAATAAATCCAGGCGACACCGACCCGCTCCCCAAGCTGTCTTGTACTGACATCTGCTCCGACCTTGTCGATCCGACCGACCGCCTGATGACCGAGAATCACCGGCAGCCGTGGCGGCGGAGTACGCCCTTCGATTTCATCCAGTTCCGTATGACAGACGCCGCAGACCGTCACCCGGATCCGCACTTCGTCCAGACCGGGTTCAGGAATCGGATACTCCACCAACCGCAAAGGCTCACGTTCAACCCGCAGGTCGGACAGTTTTTCCATCAACATGGCTTGCATCATATCGCTCATGCGAAGACTATAGCACGGGATTCAGGAATGACGAGAAGCTTTCAGAAGAGCAAAAAACAGCCACACCACACAGGCCAATCCCGGTAGATGTCCATTTCACAGCGTTACACTTATATTGCCCGACACGATATGTCAGAAAATAGCGCTTAATAAGGCAGGGCCACCCGATTTGTTGATCGAAGTGGCCCTGATCTTCGTTTTAATAGAGGGACATCACTGGCAATACAAGCTTAAGTGCTGTTCAATGTTCTCTGTTTTTTTCCAGCTGTAGGGTATCTTGAATAATTAGAATTTTTTGCTTATAGCAAGAATCGGGTTGGCGACTCATTTAGCCGGTGGTAACTTCATCTCGAACAAACGAGGAACAGCCAATGCCAGATGATTACCAGCGCATCGCCAAAGCCATTTATTACCTCAAAGAGTCAGCCCTTGAGCAACCGTCACTGGATGAGGTGGCGGGTCAAATCGGCCTGAACCCCTATCATTTTCAGCGACTCTTCCGGCGCTATGCCGGAGTCAGTCCGAAGAGGTTTTTGCAACATCTGACCAGTGAACATGCCAAAGAACTATTGAAACAATCGACTTCGGTACTAGAGACAAGTTTTTCCGTCGGTTTGAGCAGTCCGGGACGTTTACACGACCTGCTGATCTCCGTCGAAGCCGTGACCCCCGGTGAATTCAATACTGGCGGCGCCGGTTTAAGCATCGATTACGGCATCCACGGCACACCTTTTGGGTCCTGTCTTCTCGGTTTGACCGAACGGGGAATCTGTCGTCTGGAGTTTGTTGATCACGACAACAGGGATGAAATTGTCCAACGACTATTTCAGGCCTGGCCGGAAGCACAGATTAATGAAAACCCGGCGACGACCGGCAAAATGATAGAATTGATCTTCCAACCACAGAAAACGCACCAACCCTTACCGCTGCTGCTCAAAGGGACCAATTTTCAACTCAAGGTTTGGCAGGCGCTGCTACAGA
>WTCI01000208.1 GCA_013138655.1 Desulfuromonadaceae bacterium
ACTGAAATTGTCAAAGCACCAAACGGCCTGGTTTTGGTCACCGGTCCGACCGGTCATGGTAAATCAACCACCCTGGCTTCGATGATCAACTATATTAATAATAAATACGCATACAATATCATCACCATAGAAGATCCGATAGAATTTCTCTTTTCTTCCCAAAAAAGCTGCATCATTCAACGTGAAGTCGGCATTGATACCGATAATTTCAGTACTGCGCTCAAGGCGTCCCTGCGCATGGATCCAGACGTGATCATGGTTGGGGAAATGCGCGATCTGGAGACCATCGATGCCTGCATCAAGGCTTCAGAAACAGGTCACCTGGTCTTCTCGACGCTGCACACGCCAAATGCCGTGACAACAATTAACCGTCTGGTTGGTCATTTCCCCCCGGATGCACAAGAAATCATTCGACAACGTTTGGCCGATATCCTCGTCGCAACTGTTTCGCTACGCCTGGTTGAAGATAAGGATGGTGAGAATATCATACCAGTCGTCGAAGTTATGCGGGTCACAACAACGATTCAAGCCTGTATTCGCGACGGCAATCTGGAGGAGATCAAAGGACATATAGAGAAAGGCAGTGCACAATACCAGATGCAATCGATGGACCAGCATCTGATCCAGTTGTGCAAAAAAGACATCATCACCATGAAGGAAGCAAAACGTGTGTCTAACTCAATGGACTTGGAACGGAAACTCAATTTCACTTGAATCGATATAAAAAAAGCCTGGCAAGAAAATGTCAGGCTTTTTCGTCAGTATTGAAAACTAAGTCAGCAACCACAACCACAGTCATGGCAGACCATCTTATCGCTTCCGGAAGGTTCGACAGTTTCCGGAGCAAAAACCACCCTGTTGATTCCTCGACGCAGATCCTCGACAATGTCCAGAGTTTTACTGGCACCTATGACGTGGCCAAGGGGAAGGCTGCCAATCCCTGCCGCAGGATAAGCCAAGCGCATACTATTGAGAAGATCGTGGTATCCTCTGATTTTAGACACAAATTCCTCTTCAATACAGCGTAACTGGATACCGAAACGGGCAAGCTCCTCTTTCATCTCAGTCAGCATTTTTGTCAGCCCGGCAGTCGGATCAGCATATTGCCATTCACCAGCAGGCCATATGCGCTGAAAAAACACGACATCAAGAATTTTATCGGCCATTTATTATCCTACTCAATCCAGGAGATATCGCCACGACCCTGACGTAAGACTTCAATCTGGTCATCGATCAGACTGATAACTGTGGAGGCCTCACCAAGCGATATTCCACCATCGATTACCATGTCCACCATGCGCCCCATGTTTTCGTCAATTTGCCGGGGATCTTGAGGTGCTGTTTCTCCAGAAAGATTAGCACTGGTGGTGACCAGGGGATGACCGAGTTGCCTGACAATCTCCTGGCAAATACGATTGTCAGGGATCCGCACACCAACGGTTTTTTGCTTGGTACTCAATGAATCAGGAACAATTTTTGTTGCTTCGAGAACAAAAGTATAGGGGCCGGGCAGATACCTCTTCATGATTTTAAAGGCAAAGTTACTGACTTGAGCGTAGTTGGAAATTTCCGCAAGGTCAGTACAGATAAAAGAAAAAGGTTTCCGGCTATCGCGCTGTTTGATCTGAAAAATTTTTTTGACCCCTTTGCGGTTAAAAATATCACAACCAAGGCCGTAAGTTGTATCTGTCGGATAAATAATCACCCCGCCCTGCCGCAGACATTCTGTCACCTGGTTTATATGACGTGTATGTGGATTTTCCTGATTGATCGACAGAATCATGCCAGCTCCTCATTTCTGTATCATGCCAATAAACTGCAGCAGTCTACCCTGACCATCTTGCTAAAGCAACATTTTCAAATCGGCTACCTGACGTATCTCGGCATATATGGAGGTCAATTGTTGATAGTTCTGAAGAGTGATCTGAACAGAGACTGATTGATAGGTTCCTTTGCCACTGGGGCGGCTGTGTACCGCATCGGTGCCGACGGGAACATGCTTAGCAACAGCAGTCATAATGGCCTGTTTAAAGCGGTCTCCAGCGACACCGAGCGCTTTAAATTGATAGTGGCAGGGAAATTCAAGCAGATCTTCCGGATTGCTTTTTTGCGTCATACCTCTGCCTCTTTATGACCGGTATGCCCGAACCCCCCTGCCCCGCGATCCGTTTCCAAGAGTTCGGCAACCTCTCGCAATTCTCCTTGGCAGACGGGAGCAACGACCAACTGGGCTATCCGGTCACCGGGCTCAATGGTGAAAAGCTCTCGTCCGTGATTGATGACAATGATACCGATTTCACCACGATAGTCGGCATCGATTGTTCCGGGAGAATTTACCAGGCTGATACCATGTTTGATGGCCAAACCAGAGCGTGGACGAACCTGAATTTCATAACCAGGCGGGATCGCTGCGGCAAGCCCCGTCGGAATCAGGGTGCGTTCGCCAGGAGCCAGGACAATATTTTTTTCAGGCAGCGCTTGAATATCCATTCCTGCAGCAAAGGTTGTCATATAGCGTGGAATCCGCGCATCCGGATGGAGCTTTTTGAATTGAATAAGGGGTTTAGACATTTTTAACCGATTCTCGGGTAAAAATGGCCGGTGAAACTCAACAGATTCACCGGCCACTATTTTTACTTCAACAGTTTGCATTTGCGGAGACATTGTTTATCGTTGTCTCTGCAAATGCCGGATCAAGCATCTTCCGGAAGTTTCTGACCGAGGGCCTCCTTGCGCGATAATTTAATTTTGCCCTGACGATCGACACCGATACACTTGACCAGCACCTCGTCTCCTTCATTCAGAACGTCGGTGACATTTCGTACGCGTTCCTTATCCAACTCGGAAACGTGAACGAGACCATCGGTGCCCGGGAAGATTTCAACAAAAGCACCGAACTCCATGATCTTTTTAACCTTACCCGCATACAGTTTGCCCACTTCAGCTTCCTGAGTCAGATCACGGATCATCTTGATCGCCTGCTTGGCAGCAGCACCATCCGTAGAGGCAATCTTGATGGTACCGTCATCCTCAATGTCAATGGCACAACCGGTCACCTCAATGATGCCGCGGATATTTTTGCCACCGGAACCGATAACAGTACGAACCTGATCCTGCTTAACTTTGATGCTGGTAATCTGCGGCGCATGCGGTGAAAGCTCGGGGCGTGGTGCGTCGAGCGCCTTAGCCATTTCACCGAGGATATGAATACGACCTTCACGGGCCTGTTCCAGCG
>WTCI01000311.1 GCA_013138655.1 Desulfuromonadaceae bacterium
CGTAACTATAGTCTTTACTGAACCCACCGTAGTTGAGGGTTTCGCCCGTTTTGCGGTTCAGCTCATCGTAAGTCAGGGTGCCGCTGACAGAGCCATCACCATCTGTCTCCCATGCGGTGAGATTACCGGCATCATCGTAGCCGAAGCTGGTAGCTGACAGGAAATTGCTTTTCCGGGGAGCGCGACTGCGGTGCTTGTGGCTACCCCTCCCCGCCGATTCCCGTCCGAAAATCGACCTGTTTTCCTTTTAAGGTAGGCGACGAGCCACTGTCAACCAAAAACCCCGGCTGACAAGACGAAAACCTCTTAAATTTCGCCGATCTTGCCGTTTTCCACCCGCACTGACCCAACGAGCATCACTTGAAAATCAGTAACTGTTCAGCACAGTACAAAAGACTGTCATTCCGGCAGGATTTTAGCCGGAATCCAGAGCTTAGAAGACAGAAAGACTGGATCCCCGATAGCAGCACTTAAGGGATAACAGGTGTTTTGTCTCCTGATCTGATAATGCTGAATAGTTACATGAAAACAAGTCAAGGGTCGGTGAGGAAGCTATGATGGGTTTCCCCGGCACAATCACATGTCCGGGGAGGTTCGTGCCAACAGTGCAACGATTTTTTCTGCCGACTCCGGTTTACTGAAAAGATATCCCTGCCCCTCGAAACAGTTCATCTCCAAAAGCATCTGCAACTGCTCGGCAGTTTCAATCCCTTCGGCGACAACCCCGACCCCCAGACTGCGGGCCAGAGCGACAACTATTTCGGCGATCGCTGCATCATTGGCATCGCTGGTGATATCACGGACGAATGAGCGGTCGATTTTGAGCTTGGAAATCGGAAAACGCTTCAGATAGCTCAACGAAGAATAACCGGTGCCGAAATCATCAATTGCCAGGCTGATGTTTCGCTCCTTAAGTGCCGTAAGGGTTGAGATGGTTTCCTCAACATCATCCATAATGACACTTTCGGTGATTTCCAATTCCAGGAACCTGGGCTCCAGGCTGGTTTTCTCCAATGCCGCATCAACCATCTGTACGAGGTTTCCATGCCGAAACTGTCGCCCGGAAATGTTGACACAAATACGTCCCGGAGTATAGCCGGCATCGATCCACTCCTTGGCCTGGCGGCAACTCGTCTCCAGAATCCACTCCCCCAGAGCAACAATAAACCCGGTTTCTTCCGCCAGAGGGATAAAATCACTCGGACAGATCAAGCCTTTTTCCGGGTGCTGCCAACGAACCAGAGCTTCCAGTCCTATCAGTTTACCGGTCCGCAGATCGACTTGCGGCTGGTAGTGCATGCTGAACTGCCGATCGCTGAGTGCCCTGCTCAAATCCCTCTCCAGTAACAGCAGTTCATGGGTTCTGGCATTCATATCCGGGGTATAGAACTGGAACCTGTTACCGCCCCCCTTCTTGGCTCCATACATGGCGACATCGGCACACTTCAGCAATTCTTCACTATCATAACCGTCCGCCGGATACATACCGATCCCAATGCTGACAGAAACTGACAGCTCCTGTGAGAGAACTTCAACCGGCTCCGCAAACGCTTCAAGTATTTTCTGTGCGAAGGTAGCAACCGCCTGCGGGCCGTTCACCTCTTCGATAATGATCAGAAACTCATCGCCTCCAAGTCGGGCAACGGTATCCGCAGCCCTGACCGTCTGCTGAAGCCGATCCGCGACGGTTTTAAGAACCTGATCACCAAATGCGTGCCCCAGTGAATCATTGATGTTCTTAAAACGGTCCAGGTCGAGGAAGAGCAACCCCAGCCTTGTGTCGCTACGCCGCGTCTTGGTCAAGGCGTGGGCTAAACGTTCATTGAACAGGACCCGATTCGGCAAGGACGTCAAAGGATCATGGTGCGCCAGAAAATTGAGCCGTTTTTCATTCTCGAGCAGGGCTTCTTCTGCCTGCAGCCGTTCGGTAATATCCCGGAAGGATTCGATGATCCCCTGGAGAGAACCATCTTCCCCCCGGAATGGCGAAGCGACCAGTTCGAAAACCCGATTTTTGCCATCCTCCATAACATGGGTGTGAATAACGGTCACCGACTGGCCGGTCTCTTTGACCTGTTGCAAAGGGCAGGGATGATTGATCCCACGGCAAGGCTGATCCATGTTATGAGAAGCCCGATAGCAGGGCAACGTCCCGGTGGCCGGAATTTCCCCATGGACGAAATCTCTGGCCACCAGGTTCATCAACCGAACCTGGTAGTCCAGGTCGATAACATAAATCGGATCTTCCACCCCGTCGATAATCGTCTGCAGAAATGTTCGTTCCGCTGCAACGGCTTTCTCGGCCCGTTTACGGTCGGTGATATCCCGAAAAATCCCGCGCAGAGCGATGGCGCGGCCATCCTTGAGCTGAAAACTGACATTCCCTTCCAGCTCAATTTTTCGGCCGTCTTTCGTGACAAATGCGGTTTCCAGCGGGCGGTCTCCGATCTTTTGTTCCGCCTCCTGGAACGCCGTCAGGCAGCTATTCTGATAATCGGGATGGATGATATCAAAGATATTCAGCTGCGGGATTTCCTCCATTGTGTAGCCGAGGGTTTTCAGCCAAGCCTGATTGACAAACAGGATTCGCCCATCTGCCGAAACGCTCTGGATCAAATCGTTGGCGCTATCAAACAGCTCACGTAGCCGCTGTTCACTTTCCGAAAGTCGCTTTTCTGCAGCACTGCGTTCGGCAATCTCCAGATTAAGCTGATCTCGCGAAGCCGTCACATGCAGCAGATTCTCTGTCATGTTGTTAAATGCCTCGGCCAGTTGGCCGAACTCATCATTGCGATCCACCGGCAAGCGACAGGAGAAATCTCCCTGACCGACGCGGCGGGTCCCGATCTGTAGCCTCTGGATCGGAATCGACGCTGAGTGAGAGATTTTTGTCACGATAATCAAGCCCAGGCCCACAACCCCGACAATGAAGATAATCATGAACTGCTTGAAAGGAGCAATCGAAGCATAAGCTTCCTGGAGATCCATCTTCGCGACCAGCCCCAGGTCGACTCTCGGTAAATAGCTCCACGAGGCGATGATTTCAACCCCCTGGCAATTATAACAAATGCCTGAACCGGAACGACCCAGCACAGCTTCCTGCAACGGCATCAGCTCATCATTATTTTTGAAGAGGACTGGATGCCGACTGCTTCTTTCCTGACTTCGCATGAAGGGGTTCAGATGAATAAAATGATTTTCATCGATTCTTTTACCCAGGATGGTTTTCCCCGTTTTACCGAGACCGGTTGAATCCTCGATAACGGCATAAATCGAAGAGAGACCCACTTCAAAACCCATCAAGGCAAGGGGCTCCCCCTGTTTGGACATTACCGGCCCAATCAGAAAAATGTGATCCTCTCCATGTTCATGGTCGTTTTGCACAAAGATAATTTTTATGATTTTCTTTGCGTAAATTTCCGCAATTTCTACTGTGGTGAGAGGCAATTTCGTGTGCAGATTCTTTTCCCGGTGATAAAGATTGCTCAAATAAAAAACCCGGCCCTGTGCATCCGCGAAAATAATTCCGTCAAGACCGGCAATATCCTGAAAGAAAGACAGATTTTTGTCGATCTCAAGCAACAGACTTTCTTCGACCTTCTTTGAGCCACCCTGATTGACCTGATTCACATAATTGTCCAACGAGTTACGGACGGAATCAAGCCCCCTGATTTCGTAAAAACTGCACTGTTTCCCTTTTATAAAATCTTCAACCTTTTCCGCCTTCAGTTGCGCGACAACTGCGAGCGAATCCTGGCGGCTTTTCAAGAGGAAATCTTCGGCCAGGTAATAGGAGGCAAGCCCGATAACAATAACGGGAATAATGAAGAGCGCTAGGGTGGTCAGTTGTATTTTTTGCTTAATCAGCATGCAGTGTCCGCAAACAAAATATTCACAGTAAAAACTGTGACGCATGTTAAATGAACGCTAATAAAAAATCAACGTAATTTAGTGCGATTTACAGGGTCGAGCAGACGGACTTCTTCCCATGAGACAATTGGCATGAAACCCTCAGCCGAAAACCACTGAACCTCGATCACTGCCTGCTTCTGCAATCAATAAACAGCAAACCAGGACTTTCCTGCTTGACAAATAAATACCCACCCTGTTCAATTAAATTCAAACTAATTGTCAGTGAACACTGGAAATAAAATGAACATTAAGTAATGAAGGAATAATCGTATGCCACGCCGACCCCTTCTCAATGATGAACAAATCTTTTACGACAGCATGAAGGCGATCCGTAGCCTCCCACAGAGCAAGATTGAGTTCATGCTGAAAAAGATCAGCGGCCCTTTTGCCGGAACCTTTCGCCTTTCCGGACCTTGGGGGGAACGCTACTTTTATATCAAGGTGGTACCGAAACTGAGTCCGACCGTAGCCGATCTGGTCATCCACCAGATAAAAACCTCTCCGGCCCCGAAAGACGCCAGCCCACTCCTGGTCAGCCACTACATTTCTCCCAAGCTGGCGGCCACCCTGAAACAACAGGGCATCGAATATGCCGACTGCGCCGGCAACCTTTACCTCAGTAAGATGCCGCTTTATGTTGAAATTGCCGGGCAGAAACATGCGCCGAAAGCGCCTGGCGCTGATCGCCTGTTCCGCACCGCGGGACTCAAACTGCTGTACCTGTTTTTGCGCAACCGACAAACGATCAATGCCACCTACCGGATGCTGGCCGATGACGCCGGGATTGCCCTGGGGGCCATTGGCAGCCTGTTAACTGAACTGGAGAAAAGGGGCAACCTGAGTGTTGCCGATGGCGAACGACAGCTGACCGCTATTGAGGAGTTATTACAGCGCTGGCAGCTCGGCTACTTGGAGACCTTACGACCCAAACTGACTCTGCAGCGCTGTCAACTCGCTCCCGGCTACCGTATCAGCCAACTCCCGGAACAGCTGAGACAGTTGAGCAACGGCAAGCAAATTCTGATTGGCGGCGAACTTGGCGCATCCCTGCTGGTCAGCGGTTTCCAACCACAGAGTGCGGTCCTTTACCTGAGTCCGGAGCACCAACTGAAACTGATGTTGCAACTGCACCTGACCCCCGACCCGACCGGCAACATCACCATGCTGCAACCGTTCGGTCGCCAGTGCAGCTGGATCGGCTGGCAGCCGGAAGGGCTGACCCTTGCCGATCCACTACTGACGTTCGCCGAACTCTCCGGCAGCCAAACCGATCGGGTTGCCGAAAAACTCTATAATCAGTATCTGGTCCCACGACTGAACGGGTAAAAAATGGAACACCTACGCCAGCTGTTAGAGCAAATTGACGGCCACGGGTACAAGGCCTACAAACGACTTGAAGGCCGCTATGACTTCGATCATTTCAGTCTCAACATCGATCATGTCCAGGGGGATCCCTTCGCCCAGCCTTCACGCATCAGCATTCGGGTGCAATCAGCAAGACACGGCCTTCCTTCCGCATACTGGAAAACCCGCATCCGCCAAACAGCCCTGGAGGATTTTCTCGGCCGCGCACTCAATACCGCCATCCGAAAGCATGTCAAAGGACAACGCGGCACCGGCCGCAGTGGTGACATCGAGATTTCGACCAGCGGCCAGCAAGTCCTGCTGCGCAACGCGGTTCTGATCAGCGAACAACAGATCGAAGCACGCCTGTTATTTGCCCTGCCCGGCTCGGGCCGCACGATCCTCGGTCAGGAAGCGGCCGCGATGTTTTTCAACGAACTGCCACAACTGGTGCAACAGGGCCTTGAATGGACGGGACGGGATCTGCAGCAGATCCGTCGGCACATCGAGCAGGTCGAAGATCAGGACGCTCTCCGCAAGCAACTCGACACCCTTGATGCCGTCGCCTTTGTCGCCAACGGCTCGCTACTTCCTCGCGCCGGCGGTATCGACGACCGCCCGCTGATGAACGGTATCCCCTTTCACGCACCCCCACAACTGGAACGCTCAGTGCAACTGCCGAACCGCGGTACGCTCAGCGGCATGGCGATTCCGCGCGGCGTCACGCTGATTGTCGGCGGCGGTTTTCACGGTAAATCGACCCTTTTACAGGCCCTGGAGCTTGGCGTTTACGATCACATTCCCGGAGACGGCCGGGAACTGGTGGTCACCTCGCCAACCGCTGTGAAAATCCGCGCCGAGGATCACCGGGCCATCCATGCCGTTGATATCAGTCCCTTTATCGGCACCCTGCCGGGCAATCGGAAAACTGAATGTTTCTCCACCGACAATGCCAGTGGCAGCACCTCGCAGGCAGCCAACATCATCGAAGCTCTCGAATGCGGCTGCACCTGCCTGCTGATCGACGAGGACACCTCGGCAACCAACTTCATGATCCGCGACCAGCGGATGCAACAACTGGTTCCGGATCACCAGGAACCGATCACCCCCCTGCTGCACCGGGTTCGTGAACTGTACGAGCGCGAGGGCGTTTCCACCATTATTGTCACCGGCGGATCGGGGGATTATCTGGCCGTCGCCGACACCGTCATCATGCTGGACAACTACCTGATCAGCGATGGCACCTGCAAAGCAAGAAGACTGGCCGGACCAGCACCGGTAGCCGCTGTCACTCGGTCACTGAGACCAACACAACTCCGCAAGATCAACCTGCAGACCGGACCTCGTCAGGGGCAGCGCGAAGCAAAAATCCTGGTTCGCGAACAACGGTTACTCGAATACGGACGCAAACGGATCGATCTGTCGAAAGTGGAACAACTGATTGATGCCGGCCAGACCGAGACCATCGGCCGCCTGCTCGCCTGGT
>WTCI01000249.1 GCA_013138655.1 Desulfuromonadaceae bacterium
ATTGCGGTTCTCGAAGATGTTGGATATATGCCCAGAATGGCGTTTATCCTCGATCGGGTTTTTAGAAAATTCGGCCTGCATGGTCAATCGACCCTGCCTCTCGTTCTTGGGGGCGCCCTTGTCGGTGGCTGCGCCGTCCCCGGAGTGATGGCGACCAAGGGGATTGCAGATGAGCGTGCCCGACTGGCCACCATCCTGACCGTTCCCTACATGAACTGTCTGGCCAAAGTTCCCTTTTACACCCTGTTGCTTGGTGCTTTTTTCAAAGAAGATATGGCCATAATGATGTTTTTCATCTCCACGGTCACACTGCTCATCGCACTGATTGTAGCACGCTTGCTGACTTCTACGGTATTGAGCAACCGGGAAACCGCCCCCTTTATCATGGAATTGCCACCTTATCATTTGCCGATCGTCAGAAGCGTTCTGCTCAGGGCAGCTCAGCGGGTCTGGCTCTATATCAAGAAGGTTATGACCATCGTTCTCGCCGTGGCTGTTGTTTTGTTTGTTCTGCTTCAGTATCCAGGGGTTTCCAAGGAGAAAATGGTTGAATTTACTCAGCAGAGGGACAAGGCACTGAACGCATTCGATATACAGGTACAAAAGACAAAAGACTATCAACTCATCGATGAAGCATCCGAGGTGTCTCAGCTGGTCAACCTATACGACAGCTACAAGGCAAGACGCATGCTGACCAAGACAAAGAGTGCTGTTGCTTCTCTGGATGAGGCATATCTGGCAAAAAACCCGAAACTTTTCCCTCTGGTTCGCCCGCAGGATAAGGATGCAAAAAAGATCAACAAAGCGATCCGAAAGCTATCCAAAGTCAACAAGAAGCTACAGATTGAAATGAAGAATGAGAAACTCACCAATTCATTTCTCGGCATGTTTGGACGCGCCCTGGAACCGTTAACTCAGTATGCGGGGTTTGACTGGCGGGTCAATATTGCATTTTTGAGTTCTTTTGCCGCCCGTGAAAGTGCCGTGGCAACATTGGGATCAATTTACGAGAAAGGAAAATCGAACTTGAGCCCGGAAGAATCGATTGCACAGGATGGTGCCTACACCCCGATTCACGCGGTTTCCATGCTGCTGTTCATGATTCTCACGCCACCCTGTATCGCCACCATGGTCGTAGTGAAACTGCAGTCCAACTCCTACAAGTGGATGCTGTTTGCTATTTTCTTCCCGATCACTATGGGAATTATTCTCTCAACCCTCTTCTTTTCCCTTGCTCTGCAATTCAATTGGAGCGGCATTGAAATGATGGGTAGTTTTTATCTCAGTGCCGTTGTGCTGACACTTATTCTGGCACTGATCAAAACCAAACAATCCGGCTGGCAAGTCGGAAAATCGCAATGAAAGGATAAAAGATGCAAAAGATCTCCGTACTCATAGCAATTCTCCTGATGTTTTCATTGTCAACAGCCTGTGCCCATACCGCCCTGATGTCATGCTTTGATGAAGGGGACGGAACCATCACCTGCGAAGGGGGGTTCAGTGATGGCAGCAGCGCCAGCGGCGTTGAATTCCGCGTTGAGCAAAAAGGCAAGGTCATTATGAAGACTAAAATGAATGAATACAGCGAGGTGAACTTCAAAAAACCTGAAGGCGACTACCAGGCTGTTCTCAATGCCGGTGAAGGGCATACCGTCTGTGTCGATGGGCAGGATATTGTGGAATGACCCGCAATCCGTTCTGAATAACAACAATATATTGATAGAAGGAGATGAAAAAAATGAAGAGGTTTTATTTGGCTGTCGCCATGTCTCTACTGTTGTGCACCGGTGCTTTCGCACATTTTCAGATGCTCTACACGCCGGAATCGGCCCTGGAAAAAGGGACAACGATTGAGCTGAGAGAAGTTTTTACCCATCCGTTCGCCGATGAACACACCATGGATATGGGTAAGCAGCATGATTCCGACAAACTGGCCGGGGTGGAAGCTTTTTATGTCATCAACAAGGACAAGAAAAAAGATCTGCTGGGTACCCTGAAAGCGATCACCTGGAAAGGCAACCACAACTCCGGCGCCGCCTATCAATCGCAATACAAGGCGAAAAGGATGGGAGATCACCTGTTCGTGCTTCAGCCAGCCCCTTACTATGAAGCCGGTGAAGGCATCTATATCCAGCAGATAACCAAAATGATTGTCAATGTTGCCGGTGCCCCCACCGACTGGGATAAAGAACTGGGCCTTAAGGCCGAGATTGTCCCCCTGATCAAGCCCTACGCCATCTGGACCGGCTCGACCTTTACCGGCATTGTCAAAAGCAACGGCGAAGCTGTTCCTTTTGCTGAGATTGAAGTGGAATACCTCAACCGTGACGTCGACCTCGACAAGAACGCCATGGGACCTGCCTATGTTGAAGCGCCCCAAGACAGCTTTGTCACCATCGGGATCAAAGCCGACAAGGACGGCAAGTTTACCTTCGGCTTACCCAAAGCCGGTTGGTGGGGCTTTTGTGCTCTCGGAGCCGGCAGCGACAAGGAATATAAAGGCAAAGAATTGAGCCAGGATGCTGTCATCTGGGTTCAAGTCAAAGACATGAAATAGCTGGAACCCTTTTCTTCGTATCGACGGGCAGTTGGATGCCATATGGCATCCAACTGCCTGCTCAAACATTTAAGCTGACCGAAGCCACCCCTTACAACTGACCCGGAACAGTCGTTATTCATAAGCCCCCTACAGATTTCGGAGGCACGGCATGCAAGAGCTTATTCTTCTCAGCCTGTTTGTTCTGGCTGTGATTTATCTCTACAGAAAGCTAATTAAAAATAAAGGTTGCAGCTGCGATTCCAAAGATTGTCGCATAAATCCCATCAATAAAACTGAGAATGACAACAAAAACGAATCTGAATAATGACTCTTTTATCCGATTCTAATCAACCGGTCATAGATATCAAAAGACTCAGCCACAGTTACGGTAAAAAGCAGATCTACAAAGACCTCAACCTGACTATCGAGCCGGGGACAGTCTTTGGTCTGCTGGGTAAAAATGGTGTCGGCAAATCAACGCTGATCAACATTCTGATGGGGTATCTGCAACCCACGGGTGGACAATGCATGGTTTTTGGCGAGCCATCCCATCATTTAACAGCTGAAATCCGACAGAAAATTGCCCTCCTTTATGAAGGTTTCACCAGCTACGACTACATGACGATAGAGCAGGTTGAACAATTTTTTGCCCCCTTTTACAGACAGTGGAAAAAAGATGTGTTCTATGCCCTGGTATCACTGATGGATGTGCAGACCGATCAGAAATTGTCGACCCTTTCCTTCGGGCAAAAATCTCAGGTTGTGCTGGGGTTGCTTTTTGCACAGGACGCCGACCTGCTCATTCTGGATGATTATTCCATGGGCCTTGATGCAGGCTACCGTTGCCTGTTGGTCGATTATCTTAAAAATTATATCCGCGCAACCAGCAAGACAGTCCTGATCACCTCACATGTCATGAACGATCTGGAAAAACTGGTGCAGCAGATTGCGATTGTTGACAGGACAACGGATGTTTACCAGGAAAGCATGAATAACTTTTGTCAACAATTCCACTGCTATGAAGCCGATGGAAGTGTGGAGACAATAGACGGGATTCACCGCGCAGAACAGAGCCACGACACAACCCGCCTCTACTCGTTTCTGGCACAGCACGAACTGGAACAGAAACTACAGAAAACACTCACAGAGATTGACGTGTCATTTGAAGAGAGATTTCTCGGGTTTGTCGGGAAATACTGATGATTTACCAGGCAATTTATAAAAAAGAATGGCTCAAACTCAGATGGTATCTTCTCGCTCTCTGCGTCACTGCACTGAGTACGGCCATCTGTTTCTGGTTTGATCTCGATTTCGCTTTCAAGTCGATTGAGCCGGAATCGATGATATGGTATCGCTTTGCCCAACTTGAAGACAAGCCCTACAGCACCCTGGCTCCATTTTTTCTGTTTTGCGCGGTGGTTGTTGCAGTGACCCAGTTTCTCCCCGAAACCATCCGCAACCGGGTGCGAATCCTCACCCATCTCCCCTGTCGCCTGAGAACAGTCGTTGCACACCACCTGTTCGCAGGCGGGTTGAGTATCATCATTATCAACAGCCTGATGAGCATGATGATTGTAGCCATCATTATGCAATATTACCCGCCGGAAATTGTGCGTATTACAGGTAAGGATTGCTTCTTCTGGACGCTGTTGGGACTGGCGCTTTATCTCGGATTGAGTGGAGCAATTCTTGAACGCAATATCTGGAGAAAATCGTTTAAACTACTGCTACCGCTGCTATTGAGCCTGTTGTATTTTAAAACCCGCTACGCAGTCGGAGATCTCCTCCTTGCCGTTCTTGTGCTCTGGTTGACCCTGCCCGTTTATGACAGTTTTTTGAGCGTCAAGGTGCAGCGCCTGAAATCCCCCCTGTACAAAGGGAGTATTGTCCTTGTCTGTCTGCTGATCATCGCTGTCGGGATCACCCGTTATCAGGAAGAATATTCACGATTTTTTGAAAAATACTACATCTTCTTTTCGCCGGTCCTCAATGACTTTATCTATCAGAAAAACAGCAAAGGGCACCAGTTTGTCTACGGTACTCAAGGGAAAACATTTGACCGGCTGACTTACGAAAAGGCCCTGCCCTTTGTCTACTGGAAGAACCTCGACATCCAGGGAGGACTTCCCTTCCACATCAATGGGACAGCTTACGACAAACAGCGCATCAAAAATGCTCGCCTGAGTTTGCAATACCGGCCAAACAGCCTGGTCACGAGAGAAGTAAGCCTGTATCCCCTGTTTAACCCGATCAGCAATAATGGGGTGATTCCTTTTCCGGAGGAGGTTTTTTCAACGAAACAGGACAAAGTTGTCGTCTACAATTGTGAAACCGTGAGTATCAAGCAAAAGATCACAGCAGAACTTAACGACAAGCTCAAAGCAGCGGGCGTATCCTTTCCCCTGCAACGGGTCTGGGGCAAAACCACCAACATGAAACCATTTGACTGGGGATACTTTGTCAAAGACAATGTCGGGCAGATTTTTAATCTGCGCCGTTCTGACAACGAACTGTCCGTCAGAAAAATTCCCATTCCCCATGATATCTCTTCCATTGCCTATATGCAGGTCTCTGAGAACCGGCAAAAAAACTTCTACGGCTATGCTATCGATACCAACAGTCGGGTGTTTCTGGTCGCCTATCCCGATTACCAGTTCATCCCCCTCGAATTAGCAGACTTCGATTACAGGCACATGCCCTTTCACCTGATATCGGATCCCCTTCACTACATTGTCCGTTATCGCGATCAAAAGACCTATCGAGCGGTGCTATTCAGCAAACAATATCAACTTCTTAAAACCATTGAGTTCATGTAAAAGGACAAAAAAAGCCGGAGAACAAATTATACACACAATGTTCTCCGACATTTTTTACCTGAATCCGTGAGTACAAGGCGGTAGAAAACGGTCTCTAACTCATCCCATAGTAATGACAACCTGGGCGTAATGGCCTTGATGCGATGCGGATCAGCGCCAACGATAAGCCAACGATAAGAATTGACATAAAGAATCCCTCCTCCGTTTCTTATTCATCGTGTCTAAGCAGCCATACGCGTTTTTAAAAAGGCGCAAGGAGAGGAAGAAGTGGTCAAGCTGTGGGCCATTTGGCTGCGGCACGAAAGATAGTTATCCGCCAGAGCAACGCTTCTGCGGCAATGACCAAAAATCTTCCAGAGCCTTTGACAGGTGACGGGGAGATCGATCCATCCCATAAAGGCGGCCACGTCCTTGAGGGGGTATCCCAGAAAAACCCCTATCTCATGAGGGACACTGTTTTCCCCGACGCGAGATTTCAGATGTTTCAGGACGCTGGGCAAGCAAGCCGGATTGTCATAGCCGACTTTTCTCAAAAAGGTTGAGGCGCATTTGCCGGAAAGGCGTCTTTCAAGAAGTTCAGAGCTGTAAAACAAAAGGAGCAGCGCCTCATCTTTTCCCCGAAGCACCTCCACTTTTATATTGCTGCCGCAAATAAGATCCATGCCGTATTTTTTCCACAAGAGGAAAAGATTTCTTCCGCAGATCTGTTTTCGGTTTACCACCCTGATCAAGTTCGCAGGCTTAACTCCCGCAAGCACTTCGGCTGCTTCCAAAGCCAGAAACGATGCGAGACAATCGCGCTCCTCCGGGAACTTCCATGACAGCTCAATCCAACTGCGATTCTTACTCTTCTTAAGCAAAGAGAGAACAGCGGATCTGGACCAAGAGCGCCCTGTAAGATCTTCAACGGTTGTATTTTGTCCGCAATACAAATTACTTGAGGCCATTAACTCCCCCTTCGGTGATTTTGGTTTTAAATTAATCGTAAACCTCTTTCGCCCCGAGCCTATTGCCTGATGTAAACACTATATAAATTGCGGTCTTTTGTTGATCCTGACATTGATACTGCTTTTCAATATATACTGTTTTGTTGTTTTTTAGACAAACAGATCATTTTTTTACTGGACAAGGGGAGCAAAGAAGCTAGTGTTTATCCTACGAGTAGCCGGAAACCCTCTTAACGAAAGGAGTAGAACCATGGCCTACACCATTAACGACGACTGTACCAATTGTGGAGCCTGTGATGATTCTTGCCCGGTGGACGCTATCAGTGAGAAGGGGGACAAGCGTGTGATCGATCCCGATCTTTGTACCGATTGCGGGGCCTGCGTTGATGCGTGCCCGGTTGATGCTATCGAAGCTCCCTAGATTCTTTAAACGCCCAAATTCTTTTTTTTTTGGGGGGGGGGATGGCTTTCGAGCCATCCCCTTTCCTACTTTTCCGACCCTAAAGAGACCTCCCCTGTAACCTTATGTCTCCTGCTCCCCGTGCACATATTTATAGCGGAAAAAAAATGGACATGCTGTGACCCCGGTCACGAAATTGAAATTTTTTTTCAATTTCGTGACCGGGATAGCCCTGCGAAATCCCTCAAGATCCGTTTGTCGTCGAGTCTGAAAAAACCCCTACATCTGATTAATAAACAGCAGACCACCCAGGATAGCGATGGCTAGTGAACCGGTGATGGCCAGAAAGGCGTAACAAACGGCGAACGCTTTTTTACCTTCGCTGGTGAAGCGGAAAATGGTTTTCCGCGAAGCAATCGTAAGAAGGGCAAAGAAGGTTGTGGTGACGCCCATCCCCAATGCCAGACAGAGCATCGCAATAAGGGCGGGGATCAGGATGTTCAGGGTGATAGCGAAAATAAGGATGATGGCCGCGCCCGGGCAGGGAATCAGTCCGGTGACCAGGGAGATAGCGGCCAGACCTTTAAAATTTGTCCTTTGAGTGCCTTCACTTTCACCCACCAGTTTGCCGGATTTA
>WTCI01000233.1 GCA_013138655.1 Desulfuromonadaceae bacterium
TTCAGGGATAACTGCCCTTTGTGCTCGCCACTTTTCTCGGTGGTGAAGCGCCCCCACAGACCGGTGGGAACCTTGTGGGTGAGGTTGAGTTGCATCACGTGATACAAAAAGCCGGGGTACTTACGTACCGACTGATAGACGATACTCTGCAGGGAATGGGCCAGCGACGGATCACCCGTCAGCGGTGTGAAATCGAAGAAAATTGACGAGTAGCGCACCTTGTGCGGTTCAGGGTTTTCCGCCCAGTCGTCAATCCGTTTTTTCCAGTCGCTCAGCCGACCGCGCCATGCTTCGTTGCTGACCATCACATCCCCTTCGCATAAGGCGTAGCCGACAAAATCCAGCGCATGAACCAGCTTGTCGGCCAGAGGGATGAAAAACGCATCCACCTCGGCCTGCATTTCATCGGGGAAGTCTTCGAAGATGAAGCCGTTGTCCTGATCTGGTCCCAACAGCATTTCGCGGCGCCCACCGCTGCCCATAATTAAAAAGCAGTAGCGAATATCCGGCGGGCTGAGCCCCGCATCGAGCATCTGTTGCCAGCAAAGGTCAAAGGTGCGCTTGAGCAGGGCATGATGGATGTATGAGAGAATCTCCATCACCTCCGGGGCGCTGCGGGTTTCTGATAGCAGGGTGTGGGCCACCCGCACCAGGGTGCGGTGGATGGCGGCCAGCCCTTCCAGAGAGTCGGTCTCCTCAATGCTGCCGATCATCAGCATCGCTTTCTGACTGCGGTAGCGCATCAGATCACTTATGGAGACAATGCCCACCAGTTCATCGTCGTCGACGACAGGCAGGTGTTTGAGGTGATGTCCGATCATATAGGCCATTGCCTCGTACATGAAGGTTTCCGGGGCCATGGTCTGTGGCTCGGAGATCATCAGTTGTTCGGCTGTCAGTTCCTCGGCGTTAGCCCCTTCAACGGCGACCACCTGGCTGATAATGTCCTTACAGGTGATCAGACCCAGCATTTTTTTGTTGTCACCCTCTACCACTACCGAACGGATCTGGTGCTGCGCCATCTGCTGGGCAACCTGTCGGGCCGAACTTTGTGGATGGCAGCTGATCACCGGAGTGCTCATGATTTCGGAAAGACGTTTTTTGAATGGATAGGATTCGACTCCAGTGAGGGCCTTCTGGCTGTGATCGGAGATAATGTCGGCATACATGTGGCGTACCCGCTCCAGTACCATCTGATCAAAATAGCCCTTGAAGGCCGGTACCGCCTGAGCTGTTTCGTCCAATATCTGCTGTGGGATCAGGTAACATTCCGTGGCTTTGACGGTGCGCGCGCCACCGGTGTATGTCCCGCCGGTAAAGATCGGCGTACGGCCGAAGGTGTCCCCTTCATGGCGATAGTCGATGACGATCTCTTCGCCACCCGGTGTCAACAGGGTGATCTCTACCAGCCCCTCTTTAATGACATACAGGGAGCCGGTAAATGGATCGCTCTGATTGAAAACATGATAGTGTTGCGGAAAACTTTTTATACTGGCGGCGGCCAGGATTTTTTCAAAAATGTCGGAAGGCAAGTGGTTAAATGGCTCGGAATCACGCAGTTGCTTGATGTCGGGCATTGAGACCTCCAGGCAGCGAATTAGGCGGAAGACTTGTAAGCATCCGCACAGTCTATCGTTCTCTTTATGAAAGATAAAGTTATTTTGTTGTTGTGTCCGGAGGGTGGGGGGGGTCAAGTCTTCTATTGACTTTTGCGGACGCAATTCTGTATCTTTGAGCGCATGCTCGGGCTGTTACGCATTGAATTGCCATTCTGTGGGCAGTGCAGCGGATAAATAAAGAACCAAGTTTTTCTGTTGCGACGATTATTAAAAACTCTTTGGTGTAAACTCAATAAAAGCCAAACGTAGACTTGACCCCGTTTCTGTTCAATTGACAACTGCCTATTTTCAGAGTAACTAGTTTGTTCAATGGCTCTTATCAGTGACCGTATGGGAAATCCAGCGGTTCATCAATCAATCTGCAGAATGAGCACGAAGAACAGGCTCAACGGAGGAAAAAATGACAACGGAGAAAGATATGCCCGAAGAGGTCGAACAGGAACAACCACAACAGGAGCAAGCCCCCCCCATCCCACCTTCAGCTGGGGTCGATTTCGGAAAAGCAATCAGTGGCACGACTGACATCTGGAAAAGTAATATGAACAGTCTGGTCCTGATCAGCTTGGTATTTCTGTTGGTCTGCTGGATCCCTATCGCCAATTTTGTCTTTTTTGCCGGGTACTTGCGGGCTCTGCTGAAAACCGTACGTGGGGAAAAAGCAGAGATCGCCGATATTTTCAAAGCATGGGACTGCTTTGCCCAGATATTCATCTATGCCGTCATCGCCATCGTCCTTGGCTTTATCCTTGGGCTGATTCCTCTCCTCGGCAGTCTGCTCACCCTGGCCCTGTCCGTAGTGGTCATGCCTGGCTTATTCATGGTTGTCGACCAGGGGATGAATGCTTTTGACGCCTATAAATGGAGCTTTGGTGCGCTGAAAGCCGACCTCGGCAACTGGATTCTGGTGGTGATTGTCGGCGGACTGATCGCCTCTGTCGGTGCCATTGCCTTTGTTATCGGGCTGATCTTCACCCTCCCCTTCGGCTATCTGCTGATGGTTCAGCAGTACGAAAAACAGAAAAACCTGACGTTTTAATCCACTGTTCCGCGACCCGAAGGCGGCCTTGGCCGCCTTTCCTTGGGAGGGGTCAAGTCTTCTATTGACTTTTGTGGGCGCAATTCTGTATCTTTGAGTCCATGTCCAGACCATTACGCATAGAATATCCGGGAGCCTGGTATCATGTAATGAACCGTGGCAGGAGAAAAGAAGATATTTTCCTGACATCCGATGATCGCAGAACCTTTCTCGGGGTATTAAAAGAAACTGCAGAGATATTCAATCTGAACATCTCTGCTTATTGTTTGATGTCCAATCATTACCATCTCTTGCTGAACACTCCCGACGGAAATCTCTCTCGGTGTATGCGACATATCAACGGGGTTTACACGCAGCGTTTCAATCGTAGACACGACACTGATGGTTCGTTATTTCGAGGGAGATACAAAGCGGTGCTCATTGAAGAGGATCGCCATTTGTTGGAAGTGCTGCGCTATATTCACCGCAATCCAATATGTGCAGGGATTGTCAAAAAGCTGGAAGAATTTACCTGGAGCAGTCACCATGCATATACATCAAGAGCGAAAAAGTGGGATTGGCTCCACAAAGACGCTCTTTTATCGTTATTTGCAGAGAAGAAAAAACTGCAGGAACAGGCATATGTAGATTTCGTCCTGCAGGACGACTCTGTGCAAGTCACACAATTCTATGAAAAGAAAAACTTACCTTCGTTTTTCGGCAGTGAAAAGTTCAAAGACCGGGTCAAGGAAAAGTTTTCGCATTTACGGCAGCAAAAAGAGATACGGCAGCAAAAAGAGATACCCCGCTCACGAGAATTTGCCGTCACTATTCCTGAAATCATCGAAACGGTATGTCGACACCATGAAATTTCCCCTGAACAGCTTTTGCAATCAAAACGGGGAAGAGAAAACCGGACCCGGGATGTCGCCATATATCTTGCCCGGCAATGCAGCGCGGCGACTCTCCTGGAAATAGGGGGTTATTTCCGACTCAAGAATTACAGCTCTGTGAGCAGTGCAGTGCAGCGGATAAGAACGAAAAAGAACAAAGATCCTCTGTTGCGGCAATTAATAAAAACTCTTGAGAATAAACTCAATAAAAGCCAAGCGTAGACCCGACCCCGTTTTTCGACCCCGTTTTTGACCCCGTTTCTCTTCTGCGTCGGGATGGTTGTTATATCAGATAGGGTCCAAAACACCGACCAGAATTGGGGTCAGTCGGGAAACCGGTTAAAAATAGTAGCGGACCCGCAACTCCAGCTTGCTTTCGTTGAGTTTTTCACCGTGCTCGGTGAACCTTCCGCCATCGATTCGTGAATAGCGCAGCCGTAGTTCCCAGTCGGTGAATCCGGTATAGACGGCTTCGGGGCTCAGGGAATAACTTTCATCCTCAAGGTTGAGGATTGCGGTTAGGCCGGGGGTTAAATAGAGCAGGTCGAACGGTTCCTTCTGGGTAATTCTGGCATAGAGATAGTTCCGCCCGATCTGGGGTCTTGCATAGCCGCTTTTGCTGATGGTGGAAGCTTGTCTGAACCGACTGTCATCGCCGCTGTTGGTATATTGCCTGTTGGCATCGCTGACCAGTTGATAAAACCGATCCATCTCGGTTTCGGAGTAGCCGGCATCGTTGTGGTAGAACTCAAGGATGCCGGTGATGTCGTTTTCCGTCAAATATCGCAGGCCCAGCAGATAACTGGTGACCGATCTCTCGTGACTTTCCAGGATTCCAGAGCTGTTAAGAACTTTTACTCTCTGCTCAGGTATATAGGTCAGCTCGCCGTGAATTTCAAAATTGCTGGCCAGGTTTGTTGAAAAATCGATCCCGTACCTGGTTGAACGACTGTCTCCGGTAAAAAAGATAAAGTCAATATCGGTATCCCGGTAGAGAAGATAGAGTTTAGCCGCAAGATTGATATGATCCCGCTCACCAAAATCATCGTTGACATCTTCCCAGACCGGAAGGATCACCCCGGTGAGTGCCAGTGTCTGAAGTGTTCCGGAAAAACTCTTGATCAGGTCGACTCCGGCACCGATATAACCTTCAAGAGCATCTTCCGGGTTGTTGGGGTCTTTCGGGCGGTTGATAAAGCCGACCGGGTTCCAAGCATAGCCTTTACCCCACTTGAACGTTTTTTTACCCAATTCGAAGGTGACTGAAGGAGAAGGCTTGATACTGGCATAGGCAGAGAAAACATCCAGATTACCCTCGGAATCAACCTGGTCTTTCCGGGCAGAAGTCTGTAACAACCAGTTGAAGTCCAGTATGCCCTTATTGTAGTTTCCATCCAATTGAACTGTTGCCGTCACACGATCCAGATCGGCACGCGGGTTATCATAGAACCCAAGCAGCCCAAAAGCTCCACCCTGGTCAATCCGGTTATGATCCCACTTCAGTTCGGCATGACCACCCCATGCAAAGCTCTTTTTTTCAAATTCATCCAGGTCGAAGCTGTAGTCCTCGGCCAGGCATGAAAATGGCGTAAATAACCCTGTGCCCAAAAGGAGGTATAGGCAAGCCGAAACAATTATCCTGTTTATCAAAAACATCCGATTTTCACCCGTCTCTGAATCTTTGGTATGAATTGACTACCTCGTGCCCATCCGGAAACTCCGGATGGGTGCACGGCAAGTTTTCATAACGGAAAACGTAACTGTTCAGCAAGATGTGCTGGTGATGCCCATGGAAAGGGTGTCTGTCGCCCGGATGGCGACAGTCAAGCCCCAGGGATGGGTTCATGCGGCCCTTGGAATGGGCGGCACCAGCACATCAGCAC
>WTCI01000142.1 GCA_013138655.1 Desulfuromonadaceae bacterium
GCTGGCCAGTTACAATCTATTCTCTATTTCAAAGCGAGGATTTTTTCCAAACTCTGCTGTAAAATTGCTCTTTTTCCCTCCGCTGCCGACAACTTCCCTCGATCCTTTTGCAAAACCTGCGGAGGGGCATTGGCAACAAACTTTTCATTTGACAGTTTCTTGTTAAAAAAATCGACGTCCTTTTGAACCTTATTAATCTCTTTCTGCAGACGTGCTTGCTCCTCTTCAACATCAATCAGCCCAGCTAATGGCAACAGCACCTCAACATCACCGGCAACTTGGGTCGAAGCCTGTTTCGGATGTTCGATACCGACCCCGACGGTCAACTCTTCAACACGTGCCAGAGACTTGATGTACGCCTGACCTGCCTCGATTGCCCGTGCAGACTCCGGTGCCTTACAATCAAGAACCACCTTGATCCGTTTCCCCGGCGGGAGATCAAGCTCACCACGGATATTCCGGATCGCCCGGATCACATCCATCAGCAGCTCCATGCTGCGCACGGTCTGTGCATCGACCTGAACCCCGGCGGTGGTCGGATATTCGGCCTGCATGATAGAGATCGCCGGCCGTTCACCCGGCAGAGCATGCCAGATTTCTTCTGTGACAAAGGGCAGAATCGGGTGTAACAGTCGCAGAAGACCTTCGAGTACCGTAAAGAGGACCGTCTGCGCCCGCTTGCGAGCAACCGGATCATCGCCATAGAGATCCTCTTTGCTCAGTTCAACATACCAGTCACAGAACTCGTGCCAGGTAAAAGAATAGAGGGCACTTGCCACATCGTTGAATTTATAATCATCCAGTGCTTTATTCACTTCGTCTGCAGTTTTGGTAAAGCGGTCGAGAATCCACTGATCGGCTTGCGAAAGAGACAATCCGGCAAAATCGATATTTTCTGGAGCAAAATCCTCGAGATTCATCAGCGCAAAACGGCTGGCGTTCCAGAGCTTGTTGACAAAATTCCGATAACCGCCGATCCGCTCGGTGGAGAGCTTGATATCACGCCCCATGGCCGCAAATGCGCACAGGGTGAAGCGAAAGGCATCGGCACCATACTCATCAACGATGGTCAGTGGATCGATGACATTCCCCTTGCTTTTGCTCATCTTCTGCCCTTGGGCATCGCGCACCAAAGCATGGATGTAGACTTCCTTAAAAGGAACCTCATCCATGAACTTGAGGCCCATCATCATCATCCGGGCAACCCAGAAGAAGAGAATGTCGAACCCGGTCACCAGGCAACTGGTCGGATAAAACTTCTGCAGGGTTTCGGTCTGTTCCGGCCAGCCCAGGGTTGAAAAGGGCCAGAGCGCCGAGGAGAACCAGGTATCGAGAACGTCAGTCTCCCGGCGGATATTGGCACTGCCGCAATGTTTGCAGGCTGTCGCATCTTCCAGCGCGACCGTGATCTCATCACAGTCGTTACAGAACCAGGCGGGAATCCGATGTCCCCACCAGATCTGCCGGCTGATGCACCAGTCCTGAATATTGTACATCCACTCGTAATAAGTTTTTTCCCACTGGGCCGGGACGATTTTGGTATTGCCACTCTCAACCGCCCTGATCGCCTCTTTAGCCAGCGGTCCGACAGCCACATACCACTGCTTGCTCATGTAAGGTTCGATAATGGTTTTACAACGATAACATTCACCGACAGCGTTCGCATAATCATCAACTTTTTCCAGCAAACCCTGCGCTTTCAGGTCGGCAACCACATTCTTGCGAGCCTCGTAACGCTCCTGCCCCCGGTAGGGACCACCATTTTCGTTGATGACTCCCGACTCATCCAGCACGTTGATGAATTCCAGAGCGTGCCGCTTGCCGATTTCAAAGTCGTTGAAATCATGAGCCGGGGTAATTTTTACCGCACCGGAACCGAATTCCATATCAACATAATCATCGGCAATAATCGGGATTTCGCGATCAACCAACGGCAATAAGACTGTCTTCCCGATCAGCTTCTGATAGCGTTCATCTTCCGGATTAACGGCCACGGCAGTATCACCGAGCATCGTTTCAGGGCGGGTGGTCGCAACGATCAGGTATTGATCCGTTCCCTTGACCGGGTAACGCAAGTGCCAGAGGTTGCCCTGCTTATCTTCATGCTCAACCTCAAGGTCCGAGAGGGCGGTATGACAACGCGGACACCAGTTGATCAACCGGTTATCACGGTAGATCAGACCGTCCTCATAAAGACGCACAAACACCTCACGAACCGCCCTCGAAAGACCGGCGTCCATAGTAAAACGCTCACGCTGCCAGTCACAGGAAGCGCCAAGACGCTTCAGCTGATTGATGATTTGCCCGCCCGATTCCTCACGCCACTGCCAAACCCGCTCGACAAACTGATCACGCCCCAAATCGTGACGATCCTTACCTTCACCAGCCAACTGCTTTTCCACCACATTCTGGGTGGCAATCCCGGCATGATCGGTGCCCGGCATCCAGAGAACCTCATGCCCAGTCATCCGTTTCCAGCGGCAGAGAATATCTTGCAGGGTGTTGTTGAGGGCGTGTCCCATGTGCAGGACACCGGTGACATTCGGCGGCGGGATAACGATGGAATAATGAGGCTTAGCTGACGTTTCGTCGGCGTGGAAGTCACCACGTTTTTCCCAGATGTCAAACCATTTCTGCTCAACCAGGGCCGGCTCGTAACCTTTGGGCAGTTCTGTTTTCATCTTGCGTTTGTCCTTATTATAAAACCAATGAGATCAGCAATATATTCGGGCGACAATAAAGGGGGGAGGCAAGGAAGTCAAGACCCCTGCCTCCCCCCTTCAGGAGAAGTTATGTTTTGTCTATCAGCCTATTCGGCGCCCTGCTTGATCTTGCGGATTTCGTCGCGAATCATCGATTCTGCCAAGTCGGGCACAACCTCCCAGATAACCTGCTCGAGCATTTCGCCGGCTAACTTTTCAATCGTCGGACCGGCCACCTTGGCAACCACCTTTTTCAGTTCATCCTCAGAAAGCTCTCGCAGTTGTTGTTCAACCTGCTCGACCGTAGACACATCTTTATCAGCAGTGGCAACAGCAACACCAGTGGCCGCGGCAACGGCAGTGACAACTGCTGGAGCCTCGATCTCTTCCTCAGCAGGCTCATAGAACCCTTCATCTCCTACAGGCCCAGCGGGCAAGGCAATCTCGGGCTCCGGCTCACTGACCGGCGCCGTAAAGATCTCTTCCTCAGCAGATTCAGCCACCAGCTCAGGCTCTTCAACAAAAATAGACTCGTCTCCGCCAACCAACACCTCTTCGGCATCCTCCACAACAGGTTCCGGTTCAACGACAGCCACTGTTTCTTCTGCCGACCAGGAGTCTTCAACAAACGGAACTGACTCAGGTTCCGAAACAGGCTCCTCCTCTATCGACTCCGCTCCAAATGAAGCAGGTGTCAATTCGGCAGCCGGCGCAACTTCCTCCAAAGGCTCCTCTCCGAGGATATCTTCTTCTGCCAGCTCAAGTATTTCTTCATCCGGCACCTGCAAATCGTCACCCAGAGGTTCGACAACCGGGAGTTCTTCGGCAGATTCATCAGCCACAAACCCGGTCTCAGCAAGCGGTTCTTCAGCAGCAAAAACGGGTTCTTCAACAACCACAGCCTCTTCCTCGGCAACGATTGACGCTTCCGACAACTCCAACGCTTCGTCAGAGCCCTCTTCCAAG
This sequence comes from Desulfuromonadaceae bacterium, assembly GCA_013138655.1. Lineage (GTDB taxonomy): Bacteria > Desulfobacterota > Desulfuromonadia > Desulfuromonadales > Geopsychrobacteraceae > Malonomonas. The sequence goes on from WTCI01000142.1 coordinate 3,669, forward strand.
GCAAAAGACCCCTCGGGTTCGGCCTGTGCTGCAACTTCATCTTCGAGTGCTGCGAGTTCAGCAGAATCATCCTCGATTTCAGTAACTTCTTCGACAACCTCATCCAGCTCAAGCGGCTCCTCGTCCATTGGCGCGGAGAAGTCAACGACCTCCTCAATCGGCTCTTCATGACGAAAACCTATAGCTTCAGCATCTGTTTCATCCGCAATCGGGCGTTCCGGGACATCATCCTCAGCAAAGGAAGCAAATGAACCTGTATCTTCTTCCTCAACAACCATCTCATCGGCCGAATCTTCAGCCGTGAGCGCCTCGACAACATCCAGTTCTGCCGCGTCAGTCTTAAGCTCGGACGAACCCTGAAGATCATCCTCTTCAAACGAGACAGCGTCCCAAATACCTTCTGACGAATCCTCCTCCGTCACGTCCAAGGCCGCCAGATTGTCTAAACCCATAACCCTGTCGTCCACCGGCAGTTCGACTTCGTCAACATCCACCGGCTCTGCGACGGAAACTGGTGGCGCCGCCGCGAGACGAATGGGCTCAGCATCCAGCAGTTGGGCAACCTTGTCGAGCAGTGCTTGAGATTCAAACGGTTTTGTCAACCAACCGTCTGCCCCGACAGTTTGCACACGTGCCTCATCAAAATGCTCAAAGGTTCCAGGCAATAACAAAACCGAGGTATGAGCCAAGCGCGGCTCACTCTTGATGGCTTGGCATAATTCAAAACCATCTTTACCCGGCATGGAAATATCTGCAATGACCAGATCAGGGTATTCGTCTAATGCCTTATTAAAAGCCTCATCACCATTATCGCTTATCAGCAGTTGATAATCTTCCGTGGCAAAAATAATACCGATGACTTTCTGTATGGTAATACTGTCATCAGCCAGCAGCAGCTTTTTCATCATTGATGCCTCCTCGCACCATCGAAGTCAGGCTCTTTAACCCCCTCGGGTCAATTCGATCGCCAAAAAATCGACATCTAAAATGTTGAATACCTTACCTTGGTATTTGAAATTTCCGGCAACACCGGCAATCTTGCTTTCACCGGAATCCAGAATTTCGCCCTTATTTTCTGCAACAACTCCAAAAGTCCTGTCTGCGGAGAAAGCTATCAAACCAGCCTCAGACTCAACAATAATTTTGTATTCAGCAGTCCTCGCGGCCCCAGGATCCCCATGAGACAACCCAGGTAAAAATAACAGAGGTATCAGCCTACCATCATCGACCAAAACCTCGACAACAGTTTTTTCTATTCCGGGCAGCAAAAAACCATTTTTTTCATGAACGACCTTACAGAGTTGCAACAACCGAACTGCATAAGCGATTTGACAACAACTAAAAAGACCGAAGCGGGTCATACGGCGATTGATGGAGAACCATAATAACGCTCTGGCTCAAAGATAATCATAGGTTCATTATGCAGAAGTTCGACCTGAGAAAAACAGCGATTAACTGTCTGTTTAAGTAAAGGCGGCAATTCACAAGGCTGAAACCTTTCGGAAGAACAGACGCCGTCAACCTTATCAACCAGCAAAGCCCAGTTCCCTTCCGAACTTCTCAGCACGAGAGCAACCCTATCCCTGATTGCTGTTGACGATGACAGCTCCAGGCGCAAGGTTGGGTCGATGACGGGAATTAAGGTCTGGCGAAACATCAGTGATCCGACAATACCGGAATCAAGATCTGCCTTCCCGGGATCAACCGCATCGACGATTTGCTCGCATATCTCAATGATGCTAGCCAAATCCAACACAAAGCCGACCTCGCCAAGACGAAAGATCAGTTTTTTGGCAGCGGCCTGAACCATAGCCCCTCACCCCTCTGAATCAAAACATAAGCCATTTTTAACGCTAGCATGGCGGTTAGCGGCTGTCAAGCTTTTACCCAGGGAAAATCAATAAGTTACCACACTTCAAACAGCCTTCCATGGTTGCGGTAAGAAGAGTCGATGGTGCAATGACAGGGCAAACCTATCGGTCATACCGGCGACAAAATCAGTGACAGAAACCTCCAAACTATCTCCGCACAGGCGACGTCCTCCATACTGGATGAAGACCTGCTCATTATCCATAAAATAAAGGAACAGTTCGCGCAGTAAATGTGATGCCTTGCTAAAATCTTCCTGAACCCGATCAGTTCGATAGACATGTTCAAATAACCAACTGCGTAATTCACGAATTGCTTCATCCATTCCAACAGAAAGCCTGATCGATTCACAGTCAACTTTAAGTGTTTCTGCGATCAGATCACGCACCATGCGATCAATGCGACGAGAATGCTTAAGACCAACGACTCGGGATATCTTCCCTGGCACATCGGTCTCCTTGATAACGTCTCCGCGAATCGCGTCATCAAGGTCGTGGCTGACGTAAGCAATTATGTCAGCCAGACGAACAATCTGCCCCTCCAGGGTGACAGCAAGAAAATCTTCTTCCGGAGTCAACAAGCCCCCCCGCCCCTTAGAGTGCTTACGAATCCCGTCCCGCACCTCAAATGTCAAATTCAATCCACGGCCATCTTTCTCAAGAATGTCGACAACCCGCAGGCTCTGCCGGACATGATGGAAACCACCGCTGACCAACTCATTAAGCACCCGCTCTCCGGCATGCCCAAAAGGAGTATGCCCCAAGTCATGCCCCAGGGCGATCGCTTCAGTGAGATCTTCATTCAAAAAAAGCGCCCGAGCAATAGTTCTGGCAACTTGAGAGACCTCAAGAGTATGTGTCAGGCGAGTTCGATAATGGTCCCCCTCAGGAGACAAAAAGACTTGCGTTTTGTATTTCAAGCGACGAAAGGCCTTACAATGAAGAATACGATCGCGATCATGCTGAAATACTGTCCGTATGGAACACTCCTGTTCCGGAAAGTTTCTCCCTTTGGAATTCCCACTAAAACAAGCTTTGGATGAAAGTGTCTCAAGTTCACGCTTTTCCAGAGCATCTCTTATTTCCATCAGAATCCTTCCTTTAGTTTCCGTCCGGAAACGGTTCTTTTCCGCCGTGGCAAGGAAATCACGAATAAAGCATTTCTCCGAAAAACACATCGTCAATATAAAAATATCCGCTATTTAAGTTAACAAGTGAATAAAACCAATCAGCTTAAATCAGCATATTCATTATTTTTGTTCTTGCCTTCCACTTTAGACATCGTTTATAAATATTCTCTTTGATATTTGAGGGGGGTATTTATGAATGTAAAGCCTAAACCATCCACCCTTAAGGAGGAAATGATCAATGGCAACTATTATGGAAATGGCCGCAGAAATTATTGCTGCACATGCATCAACAACCCCAATGTCTAAAGATGAACTGCTGGCAGAACTCACTGAAGTTCATACTGCACTTGCTTCTTTAGAAAAAGGCGAAGTTCTTGAGCAAGCAGAAACAGTCGAAGATACTCCAGCAGTCTCACGCAAAAAGGCCTTTGGTAAAGACAAAATCTTCTGCATGATCTGCGGAAAAGGGTTCAAAACCTTGTCACGTCATCTGAAAACTTCTCACGACATGACAGCAGCAGAATACCGCAAAAAATTTGACATCCCACGCAGCCAATCACTTGCCGCAAAAAACTACTCTGAAAGCCGCCGAAAAATGGCTATCGAGCATGGACTGGCCGACAACCTGGCAAAGGCACGCGCAGCACGCGGGAAAAAGAAGTAGAATGACGGTCAATCAACTGACAACAAAAAGTCGACCTGCACAGGTCGACTTTTTGTTGTCACGAGACTATTTCAGTTCAAACGGGATCGTCACCAGCTCATGACCATTCTCATCGAGGACTTCAACTCGCCACTGCCCGATCCATTGCGGCAAAAACCGCTTTGAAGAATAGGTTCGCCAATCTGCAGAGCCAACGGACAAAGAGACCCGGGCCAGCTCATCATCCTGATAGTACCAAACATGAGTCACGTGAGTCTCTTCCTGGACACCGACAATCCGGGTAAAACAGAAAAGCTTTCCATAGCCGGCAGGATAAACTTTAATCTGGTCGACCGGCAGCTGATTTTTTACGGCTGTCGTAATAACGCCATCGACAACCTTGATCTCTGCAGCTTCAGCAGACAGGCCCCCAAAAAGCAAAACAGCGAACAACAAGAGTTTTTTCAACATAAGCATCCCTATTTTCAAGCAAAATGCCAGTTTCCAGTCCCTTAAGTTAAGTCTGCAAGAAAACTTTCACCTAAAATACCCTCTATACTGAAAATATCCGCGATCGTTGCGGCGACATCCGCATAGGTTTGACGAATTCCCAAGGAACCGGCACCAGCCATCCTTGGTGACCAGACCAGAAGCGGAACATACTCTCGGGTATGATCAGTCCCCGGCGTTGTCGGGTCACAACCGTGATCGGCCGTTATCAGTAACAGATCATTCTCTGTCATACGCCTGAACAGTTGCGGCAACCAAGCATCAAAAGCCTCCAGTGCTGCGGCAAACCCGGCCACATCCAAACGATGTCCATACAACATATCAAAATCAACCAGATTGGTCATAACCAGACCGGTTATTATCTCTTCAAGGGCTTCCAAAATACAACACATTCCCTCAGTGTTGCTACTGGTTGACCAGGCCCGGGAGAGACCCTGACCGGCAAAGAGGTCTTTAATTTTACCGACACCGCCGGTCGCAAGTCCTGCTGACTGCAAACGCTCCAAAAGGGTCCGTTGAGTCGGTCGTCGAGGAAAATCCCGTCGACCATCTGTGCGCCGAAAATCATCTCGGCAATTTCCAACAAAAGGCCTGGCGATGACTCTGCAGACATTGTAAGGAAGAAGAATTTCCTCTACCTGACGGCAAATTGCATAGAGCTTTTCGGGCGGGATGATCTGCTCGTGTGCCGCAATCTGGAAAACCGAATCACTGCTGGTATAAATGATCGGGCGACCCGTGCGCAGGTGTTCCTCGCCCAGTCGGCGCAAAATATCCGTGCCACTCTCAGCGACGTTGCCCAAAGAGGTCAGACCGGTTACGGACGTAAATGCAGCAATGATTTCCTCAGGAAAGCCCTCGGGAAAGGTGGCAAAAGGCTGGTCCAAAATAACTCCGGATAGCTCCCAATGACCGGTCACGGAGTCCTTTCCAGAACTCAGTTCCGCCATCTTCCCCCAGTAGCCCTGCGGAAACACTTCCGGTTCTACGCCCGCAATGGAAACAACATGACCCAGTCCCATTTTCGCCAGATGGGGCAACGACAGCCCCCCCACAGCCTGGGCAATGTGCGGCAAGGTTGCGGCTGCCTCATCACCATAGGCAACCGCGTCCGGCAAAGCCCCGACCCCGACTCCATCGAGAATAATCAGAACGACCCGCTTATACATCGTCAGCCTCACAAAACCGACGCGCATACCAACTATTAACAATCTGCACACCGGCGCTGGAGCCGATCCGGGTCGCACCGGCTGCGATCATCGCCAGACAAGTTTCCAGATCGCGAATCCCTCCCGCTGCCTTGACGCCGATACGCCCGGCAGAAGTGTCTGCCAAGAGTTTTACATCAGCAATCTCTGCACCGGACGGCCCGAAGCCGGTCGAAGTTTTCACGTAATCGGCCCCTGCCCGGACGACTCTTTCCGTGGCCTGACGCATAAGCTCCCGATCAAGATAACAGCATTCGATAATCACCTTGACGAGAGCCCCGTTTGCTGCCAACACAACCTGGGCGATTTCCTCTTCGACCCGATCATAAGAGTGCATCAATAAAGAGCCCAACGGCACAACCATATCGATTTCCTGCGCACCCTGAGCCACCAACTCCGACGCTTCCGTGACTTTCTGCCGCAGGCTGTTATAACCGCATGGGAAACCTACGACACTACAGACGTTGACATCCGAACCGTACAAGCGGTCGGCTGTCAGAGGGACAAAAGCCGGGGGCACGCAGACCGCGGCAAATCCGTATTCAACAGCTTCTTCACAAAGAACTTGAATCTGGGACTCAGTCGTCGTCGGCTTTAGCAGGGTGTGGTCGATCAGAGAGGCAGGGTTATCCATTTGCAACCGATCAAGTTCGGTAATCTGCGTTGATCTTAATATAATCATAACCAAGGTCCGAGGTGTAATAACTCGCTTCACTCCGGCCCTGATTCAGGTCGATATTGACGACAAAATCATCAAGCTTGAGAATCTCGGTTGCCTGCGCTTCCAGCTCGGGGCCCGTTGTCAAGCCGTTCCGAGCGACCGAAATCTGGTTAAAATTGATGTCGATCCGGTTCTGATCAACATCAATCCCTGAATAGCCGACAGCGGCAATAATACGCCCCCAGTTGGCATCTTCCCCAAAGAAAGCCGTTTTCACCAATGAGGATGTGGCCACCGATTTGGCGACAGTCCTGGCGGACGGTTCATCAATCGCACCGGTCACGCGAATTTCAACAAGCTTCGTCGCCCCTTCACCGTCACGCACAATCATTTTGGCCAGATCAAGCAGCACCCGTTCTAAATGCAGACTGAACTGCTCAGCAGCCGCAGTCCCGGCTTCAATCGGCGCGCCGCCGTTAGCCCCATTGGCCAGCAAAAGCACCATATCATTGGTTGATGTGTCACCATCAACCGTGATCGAATTAAAACTTTTCTTAACCGCTCGGTGGAGGAGGGTATCAAGCAATGCAGGCGCAATCGCGGCATCCGTCAGGACAAAACCGAGCATGGTTGCCATATTCGGATGAATCATCCCGGCACCTTTTGCCAAACCGAGAATCGAATAGGCTGTCCCCTGATGCTCGTCACGGGCCGAAGCCAGCTTGGAAAAAGCATCGGTCGTCATCATCGCCTCTGCGACCATTGTCGCTTGATCGTCAGCCAGAGCAGCAACCAATCCAGGGATTCCGTTTTCAAATGGCACCAAGGGCATCTGCACACCGATAACGCCGGTCGAAGCAACCGCCACGAGCTCTTCCGGCAGCACCAGCTCCGCAGCTAAGAGCTCGACCGTTTTTTGGGCAACCTCAAGCCCCTCATCACCAGTGCAGGCATTGGCATTACCACTGTTGATCAATACTGCCTGGCAACGTCCGGTGGCAACCTTCGGCCGGGTAATCTGCAGGGGGGCCGCAATCACTCTGTTTTGTGTAAACACCCCGGCACAGTCCGCTGGCTGGGCAGAAGAGATCAACGCCATATCCAGCTTGCCGGATTTTTTAATACCGCTGGCCAGCCCGGCAAACCGATAACCTGCGGGCAGATCAAAATGACTCATGGTTCAACCTTCAACTGATTGTAAGCCGCTTCTGTCGGCAAGAGCATTCCAAAACAGGTTCCCTCTCCCTCCACCTTCTCAAGGAAGATGTCACCCTTCATCCGATCGACAACAACTTTGACCAACGCCAAGCCGATCCCGACACCGTGAGGCTTCTCAGTGTCAATGTCACCCAGCTGCGTGTAGGAATTAAAAATCGTTGTTCGCGCCTCTAACGGAACTGTTTGACCCTGATTATAAATCTGCAGATAAACATACTCCAGGCCATCAAATATTCTCGGTTCAGCCTTGACACGAACCAGCCCGCCTTCTCGATTGAACTTGACCGCATTGTCAACGAGCGAGTTAAGAGCCATACCGAACTTTTCCGGGTCACCATAAACTTCCGGCAGATCATCTTGAATATCGATCTCGGTGACCAGTTGGCGTTCTCTCATATTCTTACTATAGTATTGAAAAGAATCTGCTATCGACCAAGGCACAGCAAATGATTTCCAACGCCAGATTTCCCGCTCCGACTCGATGGCAAAAAGCCGCAACATTCCGGTGATCAGTTTATCCAGACGCTCCCCTTCCTCTCGTACTAACCGTAAATGGTCTTTAAATTCATCATCAGAGAGCTTTTCATAGAAGGTCAGAGACAGATCAACATATCCCAGAATCGAAGTCAGGGGCGTTTTGAGTTCATGCGAAAGGTTACAAACCAAGCGGGTCCGGGCGCGGTTCATCCGCACCAGATCGTCGTTGATCCGTTCCAATGTCGCAGCCTGAGTCCGCAGGCTGTTCACCAGCTCAAAGTTCTCCATTGCCAGGGCGACCTGATTGGCGATCGCCAGCAACAGGTTTTGATCCTCAAAATCGAAAGAGGCACCGGAACGCTTGTTGTTAACGTTGATAACACCGACAATTTCGTCACGGACAATAATCGGCACCGACAACAGCGATTGATCTTTGTAGCGTTTACCAAACGACTGGGTTTTAAAACGAATATCGTGATCCAGATTTGAAATCAACACAGGTTCGCGGGTCGCCAGGACGTGACCGGAGATACCCTCTCCCGAAGCAACCCGCACCTTGCTGATGATTTCGTCAGACAAGCCGCTCGCTGCAGCGATATGCAAGAGACCATCGTCCTCAACCAGCATCAGGGAGGCGACTTCAACATCTGCTGAGTCAACAATCGAATCCAGGATCAGATCGAACAGTTCCTGCAGATCACTCCCGGAGCTGGCCGTTTCACCGATTTTTTTCAAAAGCACCAGATCGGCCATTCGCCGTTGGGCTTCCAGGCGTGCATGGCTTTGATGAACTGCCTGCCGATAAGATCGGAGACCCTGGCTGACGGCTTCGAGCACCTCTTCCCGGGAAAACGGCTTCACCAGGTAATCGAGGGCCCGCTCCTTCAACACCTGACGAGCGATATCAAAATCCTGCTGGCCGGAAATCATAATCACCTGAATTTCCGGCGTGTGCTGCTTGATCATCCGCAAAACTTCAACACCGTGGATGTCCGGCAGAGAAACATCACAGAAAACCAGTCCCACCTGTTCTCGATCGAGAATTTCCGTGACATGACGGCCGGTTTCAGACCGCAGCACACGATAATTCTGACTCTCCAAAACATCCTGCAACAAATCCAGAATCAGCGGGACATCATCAATCAGCAATATGGCTGGTTCCGGTTGATGTTGTTGATCAGTCATCGGCTCATCTCTACCCGTTCATCATCTCAAGGCTTTTTGCGAATCCACCAGATTCATTTACCGCAACATTTCTTGTATTTCTTGCCACTACCGCAAGGACATGGATCGTTGCGGCCAATTTTCTCTTCATCGCGAACCGCCGGTTTACGCCCCTGATCATCACCACCCAAACGGTTCAAGGAAAGCTTCTGTCGGCGTCGCTGGGCCTCCATCTGCTCAACGTCTTCTTCACGAGCCAGCTGCACTCGGAACAATTTCTGCTGAACTTCCTGGCGAATGCGTCCCATCATTTCCATAAACAGGCTGTAAGCTTCGCGCTTGTACTCTTCTTTCGGGTTTTTCTGCCCGTAACTGCGCAGCCCGATCCCCTCTTTCAGATGATCAATAGACAACAAATGATCTTTCCACTGAGAATCGATTGACTGCAGCAACAACACCCGCATCAGATGTTTCATAATCGGTGGGCTGAAGTCTTCCTCTTTACTTTCCAGACGACCAGTCGCTTGTTCTCTCAGCAGTTGTTCTATTTCCTGCTGTTTCATTTTTTCCTGATCAAGCAAACTCAAATCGGGCTGAAACGCAAACTGATTGCTGAAATCTTCAAGCAGTCGTTGCATATCCCAATCATCAGCTGAGGTTTTTTCCGGGCAAAAGGTGGCAACCATATCTTCAACGGTCTCATCGATGATACTATGGACTGTTTCTTTGAGCTCTTCCCCGGCAAGAACCTCTCGGCGCTGGGTATAAATCACCTCACGTTGCCGGTTCATAACGTCGTCATATTCGATCAGGTGCTTACGAATGTCGAAGTTATGTGCCTCGACTTTTTTCTGCGCATTTTCAATGGCTTTACTGATAATGCCATGTTCGATCGGTTCACCTTCCGGAATTTTTAATTTCTCCATCATGAAGGCGACCCGCTGCGACCCGAATATTCTCAGCAAATCATCTTCCAGGCTGAGGTAAAAGCGGCTTTTTCCAGGATCACCCTGACGCCCGGAACGGCCACGCAACTGATTATCGATACGCCGCGACTCGTGCCGCTCAGTTCCCAGAATATAGAGACCGCCTGCTTCAATGACGGCCTGCTTTTCTGCCTGGCAACGCTCTTCAAAACCGGGAAACAACTCGGCAAACCTGGCTTCAGGGTTTTCGGCGCTTTCCGCCTCGGTCCGGGCCATCATTTCCGGGTTTCCACCCAGCACAATATCTGTTCCGCGGCCCGCCATATTGGTGGCAATAGTAACCGCCGCCTTACGCCCCGCCTGGGCGACAATATAAGCCTCCCGTTCATGTTGCTTGGCATTAAGAACATTGTGCGGGACACCCCGTTTTTTCAGCAGGTTCGAAAGGACTTCCGATTTATCAATGGTGATCGTCCCGACCAGAACCGGTTGTCCACTTTTGTGACATTCAACAATATCCTCAACGGTTGCAAGAAATTTCTCCTGCTCGGTTTTATAGATCACATCAGACTTGTCATCACGCAGCATTGGCCGGTTCGTTGGAATAACCACCACTCCCAATTTATAAATCTCACTGAATTCAACCGCCTCAGTATCCGCCGTACCAGTCATACCGGCCAGTTTTTCATACATACGGAAGTAATTCTGAAAGGTAATGGTTGCCAGCGTTTGATTTTCACTGGCAATTTTCACACCCTCCTTGGCTTCCACGGCCTGATGGAGACCATCACTCCAACGCCGTCCCGGCATCAATCGACCGGTGAATTCGTCAACAATCTGAACCTCGCCATCCTTGACGACGTAATCGACATCCACCTTAAATAAAGCATGAGCTTTGAGCGCCTGGTTTACGTGATGAAGAAGCTCAATATTCTGTGGCTCATAAAGATTGTCGACATTCAACAGCTTTTCAACCTTGGCGACCCCTTCTTCAGTCAGAGCTGAAGACTTAGCCTTTTCATCAACGGTATAGTCGCCAGTGTGTGTTTTGGTCGACTGCCCGATCTTGCCGTCACGCTCTTCTATAATCACCCCTTGCTTGAGCCGGGGGATGATCCGATCGACCATGAAGTAAAGGTCGCTGGAGGCTTCACTTGGGCCGGAAATAATCAGTGGAGTCCGGGCCTCATCAATCAGAATTGAATCGACCTCATCGACGATTGCATAATGCAGTGGCCGCTGCACATATTCGTCGAGATCAAACTTCATATTATCGCGCAGATAATCAAAACCGAATTCGTTATTAGTCCCGTAAGTAACATCAGCGGCATAAGCGGCCTTACGCTGGACGTCGTCCAGACCGTGGACAATACAAGCAACCGTCAAACCGAGAAAACGATAGATGGTGCCCATCCATTCAGCATCACGTTTTGCCAGGTAATCGTTGACAGTAACAACATGAACCCCTTTGCCCAGCAAGGCATTCAGATAAATCGGCAGGGTGGCCATCAGGGTCTTCCCTTCACCGGTCTTCATCTCGGCGATTTGCCCTATGTTCAGAACCATCCCACCAATCAGCTGGACATCGAAATGCCGCATACCCAGTACGCGCTTCGCCGCTTCTCGTACCGTGGCGAAAGCTTCCGGAAGCAACTGCTCCAGCACCTCTCCAGATTCAAGACGCTGGCGAAATTCACTCGTTTTACCCGGCAGTTGCTCATCTGTCAGTTTTTCGAACTCCGGTTCAAGGACATTTATCTGCTCGACAAGAGGCTGAAGCCGCTTCAGGTCACGTTCATTTTTACTACCGATAATTTTTTTGAATAAACCACGAATCATTATTTATGGAACTCCGAAATTTTGCAGAAAGCTGCTGAGTTGTTGAGATTGAACAAGGCATATTGCGGTCAGCAATGGCGGGCATAGTAGCACAGGGGAAGAGCCGTAAACAAGCAATAATAAGAAGATAAAACGCTGAAATTATCCGACTTTACAGCAAAAAAGGGGGCCTTGAATACTGCCAGAAATGACAAAGAGAACAGAGTGGTCAGCCAGAAAAAGGCAAAAAAGATTAAAGGCTATGACGTGGGTCGATCGGGATACGGTTCAGTTGAACTTCATAATGGACATGCGGCCCGGTAGAACGACCCGTATTACCGACTTCGGCAATTTTGTCGCCTCTGCGAATGCGCTGACCGGACTTGACCAGATTTTTGGAATTATGTCCAAACAGGGTGCGATAACCGTAACCATGATCCAGAACTACCGTTTTACCATAACCGGCCGAATAATCGACGCGAGCAACAATCCCGTCAGCTGTTGCGAAAATCGGCGTCCCTGTATTGGCCGCGATATCGATTCCCTTGTGCATGCGTTTTCCTGTCCCGTGGGGATTTTGCCGCATCCCGAAATAGGAGGTAATCCAGCCCTTTGTCGGCCACCCCTTCGGCATTGCCCGGCTGAGAGAAACTTGGTCATTCAACAGGTTACGCACATCTTCCTGGCTTTGCCGACGCATATCGATAGCGAGCTGCAACTGACT
>WTCI01000130.1 GCA_013138655.1 Desulfuromonadaceae bacterium
TCTTGTGGATAAACCAGCGCATCACCAGCGGCGAGAAAAATCCGCCGGTAGTGTTCACGATGCCGCCGGGGAACCAGCGCAATTTCCGCAGCAATTTCCTCGACCGAACGGATGCGGAACTGTTTCATTTTGTACATACCGCAAAAACGGCATCGGTTCTGGCTACAGCCGACCGTAATCTGGAAAATCAGTGAACGAGCCTCTGACGGTGGGCGAAAAACTGGCTCAACATAGTCAAAATAAAACATCTTTAATCCTCGCTATTAATCTGTTTTTTTTCAATCAGCCGCAAATGCGCACGTGCTTCAGCAGCCAGTTGCTCACTCCGGGCAAGATCCGTGGCTGCCAGAAAATAATGATAGGCACTGGTCAGATAGCGGGGTTGATTCAGGAGCGCTTTCCCCGCGCCAAGATAAGCCTGATCGATCTGCTCATCCTGTTGTCTTTCAGCAATGAAGCGGCGGAAAACACGTAACGCATCACGATATCTTCCCCGCTTGAGGAGAAAATTACCCACGCTCATCACGTCTGCAGAATCGACCCGTAAACGATCCTCTCGTGTTTCAAAATCGAGATAGCATTCGCTCGCCCCGGCTAAATCTCCAGCGGCGATTGCCGGACAAAATTTTTGTAACGAAGAAAGCGACGATTGCTCCCCGCTCGTTTTTTTCGTCCAACTATGGCGCAGTTGATAATAACGATCGGCGCCCCAGGCCACCCCCAGGCCACCCATGAAACCACCGATATGCGCTCCGTGAGCGACTCCGCTTCCAGCACTGGTGGTCAAGAGAAAAGGCAGCAGATTGTCGAGCAGCAGGTAAATGCCAAGGACCAATCGGGCGGAGAGATAGACGCTGGTCATCAGGAAGGGAAAGAAAAACAGGAAACAACGCACCCGGTTACGGGGAAACCAGAGAAAATAACAACCGAGCACACCGGAAATCGCTCCGGACGCCCCAATCAGCGGCACCTGTGAATTCGTCGCAAACAGAGAAAAGAACAGGGTCGCGACCAGACCGCATCCCATATAGGTCAGCAGATAACGGAACCGGCCGAGGCGAAACTCAACATTGTCACCGAAAATATAGAGAAACAGCATATTCCCGGCCAAGTGCAGGAACCCACCGTGCAGGAACAGCGAAGTAAAAAGGGAAACCGGCGAAAACTCGGCCGGACGAAAGCCGTACTGAAAAACCAGCAGATCGTATGCGCTGATATTTTCATAAACGTTTCGCGCGCTGACCTTGCCGTAAACCCCCAACACCTGCAAATACTCGTGCAGCAACGGATCCGCAAGATCAATTTTGCCGCTGACAGCGGGCAGGGACACCAGCAAATAAATCCCGATATTCACAGCGATCAGGACCCAGGTTACATAAGGGCGCCCCGGAGGATTGGGGGTGTCGGAAATCGGCAAAAACATCAAACCTCCAAAAAAAAACGAGAGGAATTCGAAGTCATTATCCCAGGAACCTGTCGGACCTGACAAGAACCTACTGCGAAATCGGCTGATCGGTCCATATCTACGGCAATTTTCGACAAATAGCCATGCTATTCGCTCTCAAATTCCCGTAAATCTGACCTCGAACATCCAATTTCTCGCTACGGCCCGTCAAGTCCGACTGGCTCCTAGCACAGGTATTTCATCCAAGCCAAAGCTGGATGCACTCGCAAAAAGTCATGAGATGGCTAAGCAAAAATTTCGACCTGCAAGGCGTAGTGGTTTTTCAGGGGCGAAGGCATACATATGGTATGTCGAACTCCTGAAAAACTGCTGCAACGCCGGAGGGCGGACTTTTTGCGACGCCATCAAAGCGGAAGGCTTGCGTTTCCAATAACTTCTCGCTATCTTCCGAGCGGGAGGACAGCGATGAACCTGCTTTATCTACTCGATCTGATCGGTACTGTCGCCTTTGCCGCATCCGGAGCCTGGGCCGGGGTGCGGCGCGGAATGGACCTGTTCGGTGTGCTGGTGCTGGGAATGGTCACCGCGATCGGCGGCGGCACCCTGCGCGACCTGTTGCTCGGCGACCTGCCCCCGTTCTGCTTGAAAAATGAAATCTACCTCTGGCTGCCGATTGGAGTTGCGCTGTCGGTTTTCATGATGCACCGTTTCTTGCCGAAAATCGAGCAACCGCTCCTCTACCTTGATGCCATCGGCCTCGGCACCTTTGTTGTCATCGGCACCGGCAAGGCCCTGACCTTTCATGCCGGACCACTCGGTGCCGTAATGATGGGCGTAATGACCGGAACCGCAGGCGGCGTCATTCGCGATGTCCTTTCCAACGAAGTCCCACTGATCATGCGCCGGGAAATCTACGCCTCGGCCTGCGTTATCGGCGGATCCCTGCTGGTTTTTCTGCAACGCACAACAGTACCGAACGAATTGGTTCTGCTGCTCGCGGCAGGCAGCGCTATCCTGCTGAGATTGTTGGCAATCCACCTCAACTGGTCACTACCGAAGGCGAAGTGACCTGCTCATCAGAAACTATTCTTCCAGGAGAGAATGTTATGCGTCAGGTCAAAATCAAAGGCTCGGAAATGAGCTATCCCGTCGGCAAGATTGTCTGCCTCGGACGCAACTATCTCGAGCATATCCGTGAGCTGGGCAATCAGGTTCCGGATCGTGCCGTTATCTTCTGCAAACCGGCCAGCAGTATTATCCCCGATGGCGGAACCATCGAGATCCCGGATTATTCCAATGATTGTCATCATGAACTGGAGTTGGCCCTGCTGATTGGCAAATCCGGAAAATGTATCAGCACGCAGGACGCATTGGACTATATTGTCGGCTACGGTGTCGCCCTGGATCTAACCCTGCGTGACGTGCAAGCGGAGCAGAGAGAGAGAGGATTGCCCTGGGAAATAGCCAAAGGCTTCGACACCTCCTGCCCGCTGTCCGATTTTGTCGCCGCATATCAAGTCGACAATCCCAATAACATTCGCCTGACCCTCACAGTTAATGGGGAAATACGGCAAGAGGGCACCACTGCACAGATGATGCGTTCAGTAGAACAGATCATCGCCGAAATCTCCAAATTCTACACTCTCGAAGAGGGAGACATCATCCTGACTGGCACCCCGGCCGGGGTTTCAGCGATCAAGAGCGGTGATCAACTGGTTGGAGAAATTGAACAGGTCGGCAGCCTGCGGTCTACCGTGGCATGAAACCAGGCATCGCACTGATCGGGCCGGGGAAACTGGGCTGCGCCCTCACCCACTTGCTGAGCAAAGCGGGCTATCCGGTTGTGGCGGTTATCGGCCGTGATCGTCAACGCGCCAGTGAAGCCTGCGAATTTATCGGTTGTGCCGGCAGGATTGCCGGCAGCGAGTTAAGCTCGGCAAAAAAAGCCGAGATTCTCCTGCTGGCGGTGCCGGACGATCAGATTCCAATCCTGGCACAACAACTTCACGATCAGGCAATCCCCACCGAGGCAACAACGCTCGTCCATTTCAGCGGCCCGCAGCCGGCCGGCATCATGCGAGCCGGCCAATCCGCAACAGCAGTCCTGTCGATCCACCCGCTGCTTCCCTTTGCCGACCGCCAACTCGCGGTTGAGCAACTCCCCGGTTGCCCTTGCGCAATCGAAGG
>WTCI01000268.1 GCA_013138655.1 Desulfuromonadaceae bacterium
TCCCGATCAAGCGGGAGAATATGACCGACCCGAGTGCAAAAGCCAAGGCGAAGCCGACGACAACGAGAATCGGCAAATAACTATCCAGCATAAAACCCGCTCCTTCCATTGAAGAAATTGGACCGTTATATTTTGTGAGCAAAACAGCAACAGATTCCGTGGACAAAACAGCTACACTTGCGCCACAGCGAGTCGCAAATTAAGATAAACACCTATGATATGTCAAGCAAAAAATACAGTATACTGTATCCAATGAACCCGACTTAGCCGGTTCGCCTTTCTATCGGAATTACTGTAGTTTTTGAATGTTACCATTTTCACTCCTGAGCAACTTTATCGACATTTCACACCCCCCGGAGCAAGGCCCATGAATCAAACATTGTTTGGAATTGTAATAATTGAATACCTCAAGGTTTTTTGCTTTTCCGACTCGGGAGGTCGTATTTAGTCGGGCAGCTGGTCAATGATTCAATTCCGAGATTGCAGCAGTTTCACAAGCATTGATTTCGGTCTTCCCTACCCCTGCCGCATTAAATATAAATAATAGAATCGTCCGCGCCGACAGCAGACGAACGGGGCTATTTCAACAGCGCAAGAACCTGCTCAGAAGTCAACAGGTAACGCTTGCGACAATATTCGCAGGTCACCGCCACCTCTTCCCGTTCTTCTGCCAGTCGTCGCAATTCATCCTTACCGAGACTCCGCAGCACCCCGGCAATCTGCTCAGAGCTGCAAGGACAATAAAATTGCAAGGGGATTTTTGTGAGCCCCTGAGACTCGACACCGGCAAAAATCTTCTGCAGAATTTCTGTCGGTGCCGACCCTTGGCGCAGCAGGCTGGTGACGGGCGACATTTGCTGTAATTGCTCAATAATACGCTCTACCTGCTGTTCGTCCCCCGGCGGCAGCGCCTGGATCAATATCCCTCCCGCAGCAGCAACCCGCCCCGTCGCATCGAGTTCAACACCCAGGGAGACGCTCGATGGCAGCTGCTCCGAGCTCGTCAGATACCAAGCCAGGTCTTCGGCAATTTCACTGCTCTGCAACTGCACCATGCTCCGGTAGGGCTCTTTCAGACCCAGGTCTTTCCAGACATGCAGAAAACCGGCCTTGCCAACGGCCCCGGCAACATCGTATCGCTCATCTTTCGGCGGCAATCCGGCGACCGGGTTACGGATGGTGCCACGGACTCGACCTCGTGCATCGGTTTCAACGCCAAGCCGCCCCAGCGGTCCGTTTCCTTCGATCACCAGGGCCAGACGCTGCTTTCCCTTCAGCAGACAACCCAGCAAAGCCCCACCGGTCAGCAGCCGCCCAAGTGCCACTGTCGCGGTTAAATCTGTCTGTTGTTTCTCACAAATATCCTTGACCAGCCCGGTGGTCACTGCAACCATCCCACGCAACAAGCCGTCTTGACTGACAGCACGTACCAAATGATCCCGCATCTTCTATTCCTGCTTTCAGCCACTCACCCGTTAAGTATCAACTATTCCTGCGGGAGATCTCTTTCATCAGCGCGTTCACCCGACCGGCACAGACCGCCATGCAAAGACCTTGGGTCACGCCAATCTCTTCCTCACTGATCCCCTGTTCCCCGGCAACACCAAGGTAATGTTCCACTCAGGGAACACAGTCTACAGCCATCGCAGCCGCCGGACCGACCAGAATGGTGGTCTTCCGGTCTCGTCCCTGACCGCATCGTAAAAATTACTGAACGCCTTGCCATGCTGTTTCGACAACATCAGACAGACCCCTTTCACTCAGGTTCTTAACCGATGGCCCTTGCCGATCAGCCAGGCCGCCCAGCAAAACAGGCCCAGCGCAATCGTGCCGCTGACCCCGAAGGCCAGTAAAAAACTCGTATCGCCAACGCCAAGAATGGCGTGCCGAAAACCGTCAATCAGATAAAAGAGTGGATTCAGGCAGGACAGCTTTTCCCAGGGTTCCGGCAGAATTGAAATCGGGTAAAAAACCCCGCCGAGATAAATCAACGGCAGAATCAGGAAATTACTGTACATCGACAAGGTATCGAAGTTGTGGGCAAAGATTGCCGCAATCAAACCGAACTGAGCGAAGAGAAAACTGGCGAGCAGCGCCATCAGAATAGCCAGCAAGGGTGACTGCCAGGGCAAACCGGCAAACAGTGTCGAAAGCATCCAAACCACGCTGCCGATCAGCATCCCGCGCAACATGGCTGCCAAGGTATAAGCCATGATAAACTGCGGCGGGCTGACCGGAGTCACCAGCAGGTCGACAATCCCCCCCAGGTAGCGCGACATAAACAGTGACGATGAGGTATTGGCAAAAGAGTTGTTGATCACCCCCATCAGAATCAATCCGGGGATGACGAACTGGGCATAGCTGAACCCCTCCAGGACACTGAGCCGTTCCCCGAGGGTGGCGCCAAAAACAAACAAGTAAAGCAGAGCGGTAATGATCGGTGGCAACAGGGTCTGCGAAGCCACTCGCCAGAAACGCAAAATTTCTTTGCGCAGCAGGGTGATAAAGGGCAACCAGGCATAATACCGACGACCCTGATCAGTGGGCATCTTCGTTCCCCTTCATCCCGGTCAGCTGCAAGAAAACTTCTTCCAGGCCACTCTGATCGGTCTCAATATCCCGCACTTTCAGGCCCAGTTCACAGAGTTGTTGCAGCAGAATTCCGGCACCTTCCCCAGTCGGCAAGCAGAGCAGCAGCTCACGGCCATCTGCTTTTAATTTTGGCCGGTAAACAGTCAATGCGTTTGGTATTTCCTCCAAAGGGCTTTCCAGCCAGAGCCGTAATCGGCGATTCGACAGACGCCGCACCAGTTCCTGAGTCTCCTCCATAGCGATCAGTTCACCATGATTCATGATCGCGATCCGATCACACATCTGCTCTGCTTCTTCCAGGTAATGAGTAGTCAAAAGAATGGTCGTCCCTTGCCGGTTGATTTCGCGGACAAAATCCCAGAGTCCGTGGCGCAATTCGACATCGACACCGGCGGTCGGCTCATCAAGGATCAGCAGCTGCGGCTTATGAATCATCGCCTTGGCAATCATGAACCGACGCTTGAGGCCGCCGGAAAGTTTCAACATCACTTTTCCCAGGTGCGGCCGCAAACCCAAGCGATCAATCAACAGCTGTCGCCAGACCGGATCATCCTTCACCCCGTAATACCCGGCATGCAGCTTGAGCGCCTGATCGACGGTAAAAAAGTTATCGATGACAACCTCCTGGTGTACCACCCCAAGCATTCTGCGGGTCATGCGGTAATCACGTTGATTATCGTAGCCAAAGGCCCGGATAGTGCCGGAATCGATCCGCGTCACCCCAACAATCATGTTGATAGTGGTACTTTTTCCCGCTCCGTTGGGACCGAGCAG
Source organism: Desulfuromonadaceae bacterium (assembly GCA_013138655.1). GTDB lineage: Bacteria > Desulfobacterota > Desulfuromonadia > Desulfuromonadales > Geopsychrobacteraceae > Malonomonas. Next base: position 3,367 of record WTCI01000268.1, read on the forward strand.
GCCAAAGATTTCCCCCTGGCGGATGGACAAACTGATCCCCCTAACAGCAGGCACCCCGGCAAAAGATTTCTGCAAGTGACTGAGTTCCAGTGCATTCATGCCGCGACTATACATCTGCCGTTCCTGACTGGCAAGCGGTCTACAGCTAGTTCCAACTTGACTTAACGCACGGCTGGGCCTGCGTTGGCGTCGCCTTGGCAGCAGCAAAAATATCTCAGAATTCATTGACACGACTAACCGCACGGGATACTCCCGGGTAGGGGCCGCTCTTGACTTCTCACCAGACGGCAGGGATGATGCTTTCCTGAGGTTATTTGTGAACAGGATCGAAAGCATACCGGAGGGAACACATGTACAACATATACAAATATCTATTTCTACTGACTTGCTGTGTTTTCCTGCCGTTTCAGTCATCGGCTGATGACCGGGACACGGCTGAAATTATCGCCCTGGAAATCCGCAACCTGTCAACTTCTGTCGATCGGCTGACCCAGCTCTTCTATGAGCAGGGGCAAAAAAAGAACCAGGACGTGGTACTGCGGAAGCTCGACATCGCCGTCGCCTACCTGAATTTTCGCTCCCGGCGCATTGAAATGATGGAACGGGACCTGCGGCGAACCGAGAGCGGCAAAACCCACCTGGAAGACATTATCCGGCAATGGGAACAACGCCTGGAACAACTTGAGGACGAAGACAGCACCGCCCGCCCCCAGGGAGGGTTCAGCAAAGAGGATGCTCAACAGCAGCTGAAACGGCTCCAGCAGCGCCTGGCCCGCACTGAAAACGAAATCATCGAGGACAACAACCGGATTCTCGAACTACGTCATCAGCTGGACGATGTCGAAAACTTTGTTGAGCGGCACCTGGAACTTTAGGCGGAAACAGTGGATCATCGAGATATGGGTGTCTATTCCTGGCTGATGGCTAAAGGCTATGATCTGGCCATGTATAAAACTGAACAGCGCTGCCTGCAAAAATGGCGCAGCGAACTACTGCTGCGGGCGACTGGCGAACTGCTGGAGATTGGAGCTGGAACCGGGGTCAACCTGCCCCACTACCCGACCCATTTGAAGCGCTTGACTCTGAGTGAGCCGGACAGGCATATGCGGCTGAAGTTACAGAAAAAACTATCGACAGAGCAGCAGCATCCAACCCGTATCGCAGCCTGGGGTGCGGAACAGATTGGGCTACCCGACCAGTCCGTCGATACCATCGTCAGCACTCTGGTGCTCTGCTCGGTCAACGATCAACAACAGGCCCTGAAAGAACTTCACAGGCTCCTTCGACCTGGTGGACAATTGCTGTTTCTGGAACATGTCATCGCCCGGAATCCCGGCACCGTCCGCTGGCAAAAACTTTGTGAACCCTTCTGGTCCCGTTGTAGCGGCAACTGTCGCCTGACACGCGATACCGCCGGGGCAATCGAAGCGGCCGGTCTGCAGATCGAGCGGCTGACTGAAGACGATATGACCCCCGCTCCGACCATTATCAAACGAACGATTCGCGGTGTCGCCAGAAAAACTTCTTGAATTATTATAAAAACTGGATCTGAAAATCTATCGTACAAACCAACCTTGATATGGCGTCGCAAAAAAGAATACGATGGCTAAGCAAAAATTTCGCCCTACAAGGCGTAGTGGTTTTTCAGGGGCGAAGGCATACAT
>WTCI01000191.1 GCA_013138655.1 Desulfuromonadaceae bacterium
CTGATCGGTTCATATTTCCGTATGTTTTCGACAAATAGCGGTGCTATTCGCTCTCAAACCTACGAAAATCTGCCCTCGAACAGCCGATTTCTCGCTACGGCTCGTATTCTCGGACAACCTCCTAGCGGGTGTCGGATATTCGGACCAAAGCGAAAACCGGGAGAGCTGAGACCTGGTACACAGCAACTTCAACTACTCCTCTTCCACAGGAGTCAGGGGAATATCACCAATCAGCTGTTCGATATTTGCCCGGTTTTTGCCAAAATCGATCAAGGTGATTAATTCTTTCGGCTTGCTGCACAGAGTCACCTGCAGTGCGCCGTTGTGCCGGATGATCTCGATATCGATGATTTCACCAAGGCTTTTCGCGCTGCGACCGACCGTGGCATGTAGTGAGTCGCTGCCCGACTGTCGCACAATTCGTCCGTCCAATCGCGTTGTCAGATTTTCTTTCAGCCGTGCCATCAGTGTTTCGGCGTCAAGAGCGCAATGATAGCGCCGTTGCTGAATGATGCTATCGGGTTTTTCACCGTTTTTTTTCTGTCGTCGGTAGACAATAAAAGTGATCAGCTGGGCAAATGATGCACCGAACAGTAAAGCGAAGATCAGCGCCAACGGCAGTGCCCGCTGCCACGGATTGTAGCTCAGAGCAATGGCAAACATCACCAGAGCGAAGGGGATGGCACTGGCAAAAAACAGTTTTAAAAAACGCTTCATTCTTCCCATCCTTTCAAAGCGTGACTCACCTCATGAGTGAATCGGCTATCGGAATTGTCGAGTTGCGGTGGGTCCGCAGAGTCGCCAGCAGATTCTCCCCTGAACAAACGAACAATGGCCGACAGCACTTTTTTTGATGCCGTGCCATAGTTTGGTCAGCAACCGCACCGGCAGTAAAACAAAGCATACCGGCAGAGCCAATAAGAGCAATGGATGATTAAGCATGAAGGTATATGGTCAGGTCTTGCAACACAACAAACCTGTAATTATCAGTTTCCAAACAATCGATTCAAGGCCCCATTGAGAAGTTGCTTGATCGGCGCAGCGGCCCCCTCATCCTTCGGGGCAAGCTCTTTCAGCAAACGTTTAGCGGCCTCTTCTTTTATTTTACGGGTTGCCTGTTTTTGCAATGCCTTGCTATCGAAGCCGATTTTCGGACGAGTCAACGAGCCACTGATCTTCAACGGGAAGATGCCCCAGCCGTCTTTATCGGTCATGGCTTGCTTTAATTCGTCCCGAGCCCCCAGCTTCTGCATAAGTTCCGGAGCCAATCTGGCATTGAGGCTCATATTTAAAGCGCCATCGACACCAACCGTTCCTTCCGGCTTCAGTTTGGCTTTCGAACCATCCAGACTTCCGGTGAGTCTGGCCAAGCCATCCCGCAGGTCATAACGACTTTCAAGAGACTGGAAACTGAGAACCTTGAGGTCCGAACTCCCGAGGAAAACGGACAATTGCTCCAACAAGGGTGAGCCGCTGATTTCCCCTTGCTGGACCTGCATGACCCCTTTTAATTGCAGATTTTGCAACAAATTATCCGGTAATGTCCCGCGCCCGGAAAAATTATTTTGCCATTGCAGCAACCCGGAAACACTCTGTTTCGCCTGAGGAATGAGGCCGGAAACAAGTGAGACGAGATTCGATTGATCAAGAGTCATCTGCCCCTGGTAGCTCAGACCTTTGACACCCAGATCAATGTCGGCCATGGCGCGGAATTCTCCACCACCGACACCGCTACGCAATTCATTGATTTTCAGGTGATTGTTTTTCAGTTCTAAATCAGCACGTACCTGTTCAAGATTCAGTTTTTTATAAAGCAATTTATTGACTTGCAAACTGCCGGTCATCTCCGCAGGAATATTAAAAGGGCCTATTTCATCGGCCAGGGTCTTTTTGCGCTCAACCTGTGGCAAGGTTGATTTTTCGCCTTTAGCGGATTTGGCGTCTTGCGTTTCCGCAGGGAGTAGTCTGTTAACATCAAGGGTATCAGCGGTGATTTGAAAGTGACCGCGAATAATATCCCCCAACAAATTTGTCGCCTTGAAACTCAATTGAGCCTGTTGACCGGCCAAAGTGAGCAACATTTTTTCCGCAGTGACCTGCTGATCAGCATAGTTGAGCTCACCACTGATGCCGGTTCGTAAACTGTCAACACTTGCCTGCACATCGAGCAGGTTTAATTTGGCAGATCTTAACAATTGGGGTCCGTGACTCGGCTGGCCGGAAAGCTCCACCCGTCCATCCAACTGCCCCGCCAGACTGTAGGGCCGCAGATCTTTCGTCAGTCCAGCCGGCAGCCCTTGCACCAAAGTCCGCAAATCCAGTTTGTCCAGCAGCAGAGCCAAAACAAGTTGTGGCTCTTTTCCGGCCAGATTAACGCTGCCCTCTGTACCTAATTTAATCTCGTTGAAATTTACCAGCAGGGTAGAAAGATCCAGAACTTTCTGCTCCATATCAAAGCTGATAGCGTAATCAACCGCTAATTTTGCCTCTCTTAAAGCGGCCTCCGGAAAATCGTTTAACAGCAGGTCGAGATTATTCAACTGCAGCTTTCCCGTGGCTGACAACTGCTGGGCCTGGAATTGTAAGTCGGTATCAAGTGAGAGAAGTGCAGACCCCAGCTTGCCGGGAAGTTCCTGTCGATAATAAGGAGCAAACTTGACCAGATCCAGGACAGTTAACATGATATCAAGATCACCACGTTGCTTCGCGATATCATAATGACCAGCAACTTTTATCTGGCTACCATTTAACTCTGCAGAAAAATCAATAGGAAATGCGTCGTTCAGGGTGATTTTTCGAGCATTAAAGTTTAGTTTTTTCAGCTCATAACGGTAAGGAGATTTTGTACTCTGTAACCGATCAACAAAAATGATCTCCCCATCAGTCACGGTCACCTCTTTAATGAGCAGATCAAGGACACTCTCAGCGCTATTGGTCTGCGCCTTTTTCTCAGACACCTGCTGGATTTTTTCTGCGTCACCGGCAATTAAATCACTGAAGTTAAATTGACCGTCCTGGTTGCGAATGACGACAATTCTCGGTTGCTCCAAAAGAATTTGATCAACCACAAGACTTCCGGACAACAATGCCGAGAGCCGATAATGCAACGCCAGCGTTTTTATTGAAACGAATTCAGCCGCCTGGTCTTTATTCATCACCTTTAAGTCTTTCAGGGAAACCCCTGACAGCAGACCAATCTCGATATCACCAATCTCAATTTCACGCTCAAAAGCTTCTTCCGCGAAGGGAACCAGGGTTTCACGAACTTTTTCAGGGGTCACAACAACCTTGATCAGAACAATCAAGGAGATCAACAAAAGCAGTAGAATCCCGACCAACGCGATAGCAAATTTTGCAAATGTCGACATACTTCCTCCATGTTTCAATTTATAAGCCTAATCATATTAACAGGTTTTGTCGGATAACCAGAGTGATTTGCAAAAAACTATCTTTCCCCGATCAAACCCACAAAATCGCTATTTTTAATTCTTTTCTACTTGATAATATTCAGCTATTCATATATATTCTCGCTAAAGGAGGAAATTATGCCGATCTACGAATATCGCTGTTTCAACTGCGAAAAGGTCACGGAAAAAATCAGCCGTGTTAAATTGAAGGAGATCAACTGCCCGGACTGCGGTGCCAGGGCAGAAAGAATCGTCTCGGTCTTTTCCGGCAAGTCAGATTCCACCCCTTCATCTGGCGGTGACTGCGCTCCCGGTTCTGGGTTTTCCTGAGCTTGATAGCATAAGCAGCGTGACTGCTTAAAAACCTCTTGATCCTTTCCTCAACCATCAATACCTGATGCTGCGAGGAAGTCAATTCAAAGAGACAACGCTCTGTCCGGCCTGATCTCAACATCCCACTCACTACCGGACAAAGCGTTCCTGCCGTTTCTGCCCTGCAAAAAATCGAATAAACTCAGCTAAACTTTAATATTAGAATATTTTACTTTTACCACATCAATGGGTACATTTACAAAGGTTAAAAAATACACATTCTGCGGGGTGCCCTTGATGAAAAAAAACAAAAACTCACTACTTGTCGATATCGGTTGGTGCGAATGGGTTGCCTTTCCTGCGCTGAAAATACCCGCCATTGAAGCTGAAGTTGTCAATGAGACAAGGCAGTCAATCTTGTATATTTTCGACTATTCGACCTTCAAGGAAGGTGAAGATTTGATGATCAGTTTCGGGGTTCACCCGATCCAGAAAACTGATGAAGTGGAAATTTATGCGGTTGTGCCGGTAAAAACCAGACGGTTGTTAAATCTCCCGGACGGCGGGAGAGAATGGTGTTATGTGATTGAAACAGAGATGCGCATCGGCTCAATGAAGAAGAATATCGAGCTGACGCTCGTTAAATATGACAGTTCCCACTTCCGCGTACAATTGGCACCAAAAACGATCAAAAGTCTTGTCAGGCTGAATCCACAGAAAAGCTATTTAACCGGACAGATTTTAAACAACTACATACCACCTGCAGCTTGCAACGAAGCCTGAGCAGGCAAAAAGACAACCAATGCAAAACAGCCGGGCTCCATATTTGAACCCGGCTGTTTTGCTTACTGAACTGCATAATCAAGTTCGAGTTCACACCAGCCGTCCAGCAGCGGAAAATAGAGCGCCGTACGAACCGGGTAGCGCTGATCATAATTGTTCATCAGTTGCAGATAAGTGCTCATTTGTCGGCGATAGTGTTCACGCTCCCGTTGCAGAAAAGCCGCTTCTGTTTGCCCCGATTTCGGGCTGCTGGTCTTGTAATCGACAATCCAACGGCGGCCATCGGCAATAAAAGTCCGGTCGATGACAGCATGAATCAGCTCACCGGCAACAACTCCGGTCAGTGGCAGTTCGCAATCATGTTCGGGATGGGGATAAAGAAGCCATTTGCCGCGTTCACTGTTGCGTGTTCGTTCAACAGCGGCAACAACCCGAGCAGTACTTCCCGGGACCTCTGAGAACGGAACCCCGAGGGTACTCAGCTGTCGACCGAGGATTTTTTCGCGCTCAGTTTCCGACTGCCGTGACCAGACTTCCGGGCCGAAACGGGCAATCCGCTCAAGATACTGGTGAACCAGGGTTCCGACATGCCTTCGTGACTCACTTTCCCAACCGCTGAAAATCAGTTCACGACCATCAATATCTTCTTTCACCGAAGCAGTTTTTAACGGATCGGCCGGCGACAGTCTGACTCCCGTGGGGAACGGTCCTTGCCAGTTCACCGGGAGCCGACGCAGCAGAGGCGGGTCAAACTCGTCGACAGTGGCTTCACAGCTTACCGCATGTGCCGCAAAATCGTCCTCGACCAACGGCCAGAGCTTCTCCAGCAAGCTGCCGGACGTCGGCTTCAGGTCACCATTTTTATCCGCTTTAGCATGACCGATCAGGTGCAGTCTGGAAATCGCCCGGGTGGTCGCCACGTAAAGCAAACGTGCCGCTTCCTGGTCCTGTTTTTCCTTTTCCAGGCGGCCAATCAGCTGATAAATCGGATCTTTCTCGCCACTACCCCGCGCTGCAACCGGAGCCAGCAGCAAACCGTAATCCGGATGTTCCTGCCAGCGCAACAGGGGGCTGTCCGCACCACCGGTCGATTTGCCGAGACCGGGCAGGATCACCGTACCGAACTGCAAGCCTTTGGCCTTATGGATCGTCATCACCTGCAGTTTTCCATCGGCGTCCACATCCGGCGCAGCAAAAAGCCTGTTCAGCCCCTGCTCCAACAGATCAAATGAGGACAGATCGCCACCCTGTTCCAAAGATTCCAACAGACCGAACAGCAACTGCGCATCAGCAATGCCTTCCGCGTCATAACAGGCCGGGCCACCCAACGCCAGCCAGGTTCCCTCAATCAACGTCCGCAAACTGAGCCGGCCACGCCGGGTGATCGCCCGTTGCAGAAGCGGCCAGATCCGGTCAATGGCCTCCCGGCCCGGCAGCGAAAGTCGTTTCATGCGCTGTTCATCATCCAACAGGCGGGGAACGGTTGTTTTGGGGAGATCGCCAACCAGGGCATGCAGATCGTTCAGACTCAGACCGCACCATGGCGCACGCAAAACCGACAACCAGGCCAGACGGTCGGCACGATGAAGAATTGCTTTGCACAGGTTCACCAGATCAAGAACCGCCGGACGCGCACCGAGCAGATCGATATCCTGGGCCTGATATTTCAACCCGTGCTGACGCAGTAGAGGCAGAATCGCTTGCAGGTGCTTGCGTCCACGCACCAGGATGGCAATGATCTGCTCCGGATCTTCCAGACGTGCCTGCTGCAGCAGATGCAGCACCAGTTCCGCCTCGTCCTCGTCCTCGCGACCGTTGAACGGATGCAGACAACAGGCCGGGCCCGGCAGCGCCGGATCCACTGCAGTTGCTGCGGCCAGCGGAACCGCACCGGAAGCAATATCAACCTGTGCGGGGAAGATATCGGCAAAGCTGCGATTCACCCAGGAAACAAGACCCTCCTGCGAACGGAAGTTACAGCGCAGCTGCAATGGTTTCAATCTCGGCCCGTTCTCCCCCAGTCGTCCCGCAAAAATACGCAGGAACAGACCGACCTCGGCTTCGCGGAAACGGTAGATCGACTGCATCGGGTCACCGACCAGAAACAGGGTCCGGCCATCCCCGTCAGCCCAACCGGCAGTAAGAATCAACAGCAGTTCATACTGCAGCCAGGAGGTATCCTGAAATTC
>WTCI01000223.1 GCA_013138655.1 Desulfuromonadaceae bacterium
TGACGATTCAGCTCAGCGGGAGACTGAATTCGGCATGTGGATCAGAGGGATCGGTCAGTGGGGTGAACAGGACAAGAAAGACGGATTCATCGGTTACGATTATGATACCGGAGGATTATCATGCGGATTTGACTGGGCCCTGAATCCCCATGTACTGGGAGGATTCAGTCTCGGGTACGCATACACGGACATCCAGGGTGAGGGCCAGACAACATCCGGGGACCTCAAATCGACCTATCTGTCTGCGTACGGGACATACTTCACCGAAAAAGGTTACCTGGAAAGCGTATTGTCCTATGGACTCCAGAGTTATGACAACTGGCGACGGATCGCTATCGGAGCCATCGATCGGCAAGCATTCAGTAGCCATGATGGTCACACATTTTCGGCATTTCTTCGTGGCGGCTATAACTTCGACCGAAGACCATGGGTCATAAGCCCATACGCTGCGCTGAAATATATTAATCTGTCAGAAGATGCGTTCGAAGAAACCGGCGCCGGAGCAATTAATCTGACAATCAGTGGGCGAGATACCGATTCCCTGAGCTCCGAAATCGGTGCACGTTTTCAGCGGGTCATCAATGTCAGTATGGGAGCCCTGGTTCCGGAATTATCCCTGGCATGGAACTACGATTTTGCAATTGATGATCGTATCATAACCGCAGGTTTCGCAGGTTCTCCAGGAACCTTCTTCCCCACCGAGGCGCCCAAAATTGAGCGTAACAGTGTCGTTGTCGAAACGGGAATATCCCTGATCAACCGCAGCGGTTTCACAACCCATATCCAGTATGCCGGAACATTCCGCAAAAGCTATAGAGACCACAGTATTTTAGGGGAGTTGCGCTATGAATTTTAGCTGGAAGAAGTGTCCTGAATGGGAGCTTTCTGAGGACGGCAACTGGTCCGAAAGGAAAACTCAGGGCCGGGTTTGAGTCAAGCGGCTTGACTGGCCCTGCTACAACGAGCCTGAACTTAAAGAAAAGATTAAGCAGTAGAAGAGGGGGGTTGAGCTTACAGTCATGCAGGCCTGACCCTGCTGCCCTTGGTCTCCCTGAATGACTTAAGGGCAGACATGTTAGCAGTAGAAGCCCGTTAGGTCGTTTTGAAGACGCATTCTGAGAATGTTGCTTTCAAGGCGTTATTCAAATGTTGTAGGAGAATGAGCCATGTTGACATTCGCCGTGAAGAAAAAACGCACACCTTCTATTGCTCCAAAGCGTCACGTGCTTACCGTGAGCACAATGACTCCTTCCTTGCACCTCCAAAAAGCAATCGTAGAATGCTCGGGGTCGGACCAAGCTAACCAGCCGATAATTAAAGAAAATGTTCCGTTTTTGACTCCTGAAATGCTCTTATAGGCTGATTTTTGGGGTCAAAAACAGACCTATTAAGTAATTACAGTGTGTTTTCACTTAGGAGGGGGAGTCGGCCGTGCCAAGAGTTCATAGGCATTTCATACCCGGCTACATCTGGCACATCACGCACCGGTGCCACAAAAAGGAATTTTTGCTGAAGTTTGCCCACGATCGCCAGCGGTTCATTCACTGGTTATACCAGCAGCAACGAGAAGATATCTGGACCCAAACCGTCGCCGTGGGAAGTTCAGAGTTTGTACGGAGAACACAGGACGCTCTTGCCCTGAAGGGGAGGTCGCGTGATGTCGCCGAAATTGACGGCGTGTTCGTTCTCCGTGAAGGACAGGAAATTTATAGGCCCGATTTTGAGGCCGAAAATCGCCCTATAGCATCTAAAAACAGGTATTTTTGGAATGGTTTTTGTTGAATATCAACAACTTGGCTTGGTCCGACCCCGTGTTACTCTACGGGGTCAGTCAGGGGATGACTTCACCGGGGGCTGCTGCACGGCGATTACTTGAGGCGTTCAAGAGGCATTAAAATCGCTGGTAACTGTTTGCTTGTTTTCTCAAAATGTCAAAAATGAAACCGTCGGGTTTCGGCCCGACAGCCGACTTCATTTTCTTTGAATCGCAAAGAAAACGAAGCAAAAGAAACTCTTTTTTATTTCTGTCGCGGGTTTTTACAATTTTGTTGGAAATTTCGGTTGTTTTGAACGGTTTTGCGTCGTTGTTGTAACGAAAAGAAAAAGGCCCCAACGAAAAACAAGTTTTTCGAATGGGTTAAACGGTGACGGCCGTGGGGGCAATGAAACGGATGACCGCACAGAACCGGTTTAAAGCCCTGCATAAAAAGGGTTGATCCGATTGCCATCGGAACAATCGAAGAACCGCCGGATCAATTTAACCCATGCGAACTTGTTCGCCTGGGGCCTTTCGGTTTCCGGTAAGTCGAAGTCGGATTTAGTTATTTCTATTGAGCCTGTCGCAAGAATTACCGAAATCTTGCGACAGAAATAAAAAAGCCATTTTTTGCTTCCTTTTTGTTGGCTTGGACAAAAAGGAAGGCGTCTGGCGGGACGCAACCCGCCGGTTTTAGGTTTTAAATTCTACCAAACAATTACAATCAAGGCCTTATGATTGCACAACAGGTACCATAGCCAACCTCCATGGCACCTTGATGGCTATCGCCTATTAATATTTTATTGAGGGAGCAAGAGAACAATGACAAAAAAATCAACCACATCGGTATCGCGGTAAAAAATCTGGAAAATTCTATCCCATTCTATCGTGATCAGTTGGGGATGGAATTTGAGGGCACCGAGGAAGTCGCCGAACAAAAAGTCCGGGTCGCTTTCCTGAAAGTCGGTGAAAGCCGCATCGAGTTACTCGAACCGACCTCGCCCGATTCCCCGATCGCTAAATTTTTGGAAAAGAACGGTGAAGGGATTCACCACATGGCCTATGAAGTGGACGATATTGAAGCCGCCCTGGCTGACATGAAAAAACAGGGCGTCCGACTGATTGATGAAACACCCCGCCGCGGCGCTCACGGCAGTTTGATCGCCTTCCTGCATCCCA
>WTCI01000364.1 GCA_013138655.1 Desulfuromonadaceae bacterium
TATCCTGACTTTCGGCTTTTTCCGCAACACGCAGATTAAACCGCGTGGCATGCCGACGGACTTCGTCTTTACTCATCTGCCCTAACGGGAAAAGAGTCTGCGCCAACTGTTCCTGAGTTAAAGTGAAGAGAAAATAACTCTGGTCTTTCGCATGATCCAAACCTTTACGTAACCGGTAACGATCCTCTTCTTTGTCGATTATTGCATAATGCCCGGTTGCCATAAAATCGGCTTCCAACTCACGCGCTTTACGCAATAACAAGTCAAATTTGATAATTTGATTACAGAGCACACAGGGATTAGGCGTACGTCCGGCAAAATACTCATCACAGAAGCGATTGATCACTTCCCGTTTAAAATCTTCTTCAAAATTGACGACATAAAGTGGGATATCGAGCTGTTCAGCGACCCGGCGTGCATCGTAAACGTCATCCAGCAAACAGCAGGGCCCGAAACTGTCGTCGTTTTCTGCCGCAAAGGTGGAATAATCCCGGATCTGCATGGTCATCCCGATGACCTCATAGCCCTGTTCTTTAAGCAGGGCCGCGGTCACCGAAGAATCGACTCCGCCGCTCATCGCGACGACTACCCGTTGTTTTTTCACATCAGTCCCTGAACAGAAAAAGGAGGGCAACCACTCACCGTGGCGCCCTCCTGCACTTGATGATTTACATTAACTATCAATATTAAACGTTTTGTTCTTTATAGTTTTTAATCGCTTCATGCAGGGCATCCGCTGCCAGATTGGAGCAGTGCATTTTCGCCGGCGGCAAGCCGTCGAGGGCCTCGGCAACAGTTTGATTGGTCAATACCAGAGCTTCGTCAATGGTTTTACCGATTGCCATTTCTGTCACCATCGACGAAGTGGCAATCGCCGCGCCACACCCAAACGTCTTGAACTTGACATCCTGAATAACGTTATCTTCCACCCTGAGGTAGATTTTCATAATGTCGCCGCAGGACGCATTGCCAACTTCACCAACCCCGTTGGCATTCTCTATTTCACCCACGTTACGCGGGTTGGAAAAGTGATCCATAACTTTATCTGTGTACATAAGGTATCTCCTGGTATTCTTCTCGACGATTTACTGATCGGCCCGAAATTCAGATCCGACGAATGATGCGACACTCGTCACAGCTCAACGGCGTGGGCTCACCTCTGTTATACAACGGACTCATCTCCCGCAACCGCTCTACAATCGGCGGCAGTTCCTGCAGGACAAAATCGATATCTTCTTCCGTGTTATCGGTCCCCAAACTGAACCGGGTACTGGAATGTGCCAGAATTACCTCAACGCACATGGCGCCCATAACGTGTGATGGCTCAAGTGAACCGGAAGTACATGCCGAACCTGAGGAAGCAGCGATACCTTTCAGGTCGAAATGGAGCAACAATGCTTCACCCTCAATATAGGCGAAGCTGATGTTCAGGGTATTCGGCAAACGCAGGTCAGGGTTCGGGTGTCCATTCAGCTTGATTTCCGGCACCAGCTTCTTGATCCCGGATTCAAGTTTGTCACGTAGCTTCCTTACGTAGGCGTAATCCTTTTCCCGATTCTGCCGGGCCAGTTCACAGGCAACCCCCATCCCGACAATACCGGCCACGTTATGGGTCCCCGCACGCCGGTTGCGCTCCTGATGCCCCCCGTGCATGAGACGGGTCAAACGGGTACCACGCCGGATGTAAATCGCCCCGACACCCTTCGGGGCACCGATTTTATGACCGGAAATAACAGCCAGATCAACATTGGCTTTCTGCACGTCAACGGGAATCTTACCAACCGCCTGCACGGCATCAGTGTGAAAACGGATCTTGTGTTTTTTCGCAATCTGCCCGATCTCTTCGATCGGATAGATATTACCGGTTTCGTTATTCGCCCACATTACGGAGATCAGGATGGTTTTATCGGTAATGGCAGCTTCCAGGTCAGCCAGGTTGAGCATGCCGTCTTTATCGACTTTCAGATAAGTGACATCGTAGCCGTTCCTTTCCAGGAACTCACAGGTTTCCAAAACGGCCGGATGCTCAACCGATGTCGTAATGATGTGATTCCCCCTGTCTTTAAGGGCGTCTGCTGTTCCTTTAATGGCAAAGTTATCGCCTTCGCTACCACACGAGAGAAAGACGATCTCCGCCGGTGAGCAATTGATGAGAGCCGCCACCTGCTCACGAGCTTTTTCCACCGCACCACTGACCATCCGACCAGCCCAATGGACACTTGAAGGATTGCCAAACTGTTCGCGGTAAAACGGCAACAGCGCCTCAAGAACTTCCGGCTTGACCGGCATTGTTGCATTATTGTCCAGGTAAATCTTTTTCACTTAAATCCTCCAAATTACGATCGATTGATACGGTTCTATTATTAAATACCGAAACACAGCTCAGCCGCCACATTTTCGGCGCCCTTCAATGGTTAAATCTTCCAATGTTTTGGATGCGAGAAAATTACGAATCTGTTCACCCAAACCCTGCCAGACCGACTGCGTTGCACATTCCGTTGTGCAGCTACAGCTCCCGTCGGAATTCATACAGGAAACCGGCACCAGGGTTTCTTCAACCGTATCGATAATTTGATCGACACGCATATCAGCGGCAGGCCGAGCCAGAACATAACCACCCCCTGGCCCGCGGACACTTTTCACAATATCTCCACG
>WTCI01000320.1 GCA_013138655.1 Desulfuromonadaceae bacterium
TTGGAGCGGTTCCTGTTGTTGACGCAGGGCAAAACGTCTGAGCCATTCCAGAGCCATATAGGCACTCATCCGTTGGACTTTCCGGCGTTCGCCGTTGAAACGATAACCTTTGACATGGACTCCATCCGGGCTGGCCAGGGCCAGAAAGACCGTTCCGACCGGTCTTTCTGCCGTGCCGCCATCAGGACCGGCAATACCGGTGATCGCCAGAGCCAGATCGGTGCCAGTTGCCTGGCGCAGACCGATGGCCATGGCTCGTGCGCACTGCTCGCTGACTGCACCATGCTGTTGCAGCAGCGGGAGCGGTACCCGCAACCAGTCGAGCTTGGCTGAATTGGCGTAAGTGACCGCCGCTCGTTCGAGAAAAGCTGATGCCCCCGATTGACTGGTCAGCATGCTGGCCAGCAGGCCGCCGGTACAGGATTCTGCCAGTGATAAGGTCAATCCGGCCGCCGTTAACAGCTTGCCGACGTTCCCTTCCGGAGTTTCCTCGTTGCGAGTCATGATGTATTCGCCCAGCACTTTTTGCAGTAGTGCCTCTGCGCGGTCAAGTTGCCGGTCGGCGTCATCACCAGCAGCACGAAGTTTAACAACGACCAGCGGATAGTCCAGTGCAAAGGCAACCTTAACCCCCGCGGGTAACTCCTGGTAAGGGATCATGGCGTCGATTCTGGATTCCGCCAGGCCGAACAGCTTGAAGACTCGTTGCTGGAGAGCGCTATGCCCCGGACTAAGGGCCTGCAGGGCGGGTAGCACCGACTGTTCGAACATGGCTTTCATCTCACTCGGCACCCCGGGCAGAAAAAACAGCCGGCAGTCGCCCTGCTGCAGACGAAAGCCGGGGGCCGTGCCGAGAGAGTTGGGTAAAGGAATCGCCTTGATTGGCAAGAGCGCCTGCCGTTCGTTGGTCGGTTCCATCTGTCGATTGCGGCTTCTGAACCAGTTCCGCACCATCTCCAGGGCTTCATCGTTGATCGCCAGTGACTGTCCAAGGGCACGGGCTGCCGCTCGCGCGGTGAGATCGTCGCCGGTTGGTCCCAGGCCGCCGGTGACAATGACGGCCTGGACATGCTGGGTGAGATAACGCAGAGCCGCTTCGATTTCTTTTTCCTGATCCGGAGCCGACAAAGAGCAGCGTAGCCGGTAGCCATGGCGGGTCAGAATTGCGGCGATGGTGCCGGTGTTGGTGTCGGCCAGTTCACCGTTGAGCAGCTCATCTCCGGTGGTCAGAACCGCAATATCGAAGGTGGACATGCTTCTCTCCAGATGACAAATTTCAGGAAAAGACGGCTAAACAGAGGCGCAGGGCCAGGGCTGCATAGATGCCTGCTATCAGGTCGTCAAGGGTGACCCCGGCGCCATTTTTCATCTCTTTGTCGAACCACTTGGCCGGAGGTGGTTTGACAATGTCGAACAGGCGGAACCAGAAAAAACCGACCAGGGCTGTTGACCAGGAAAAGGGGAGGAACGCCACGGTTATCAGGTAGCCGACCAGTTCATCGATGACGATCCGGCCATCATCCGCCTCGCCGTAAATTTTGCCCGCTTCGTCAGCGGCCCAGAAGCTGAGAAAGAGCAACGCCAGCAGGGTCAACAATTGCAGTGGCCAACTGAAACTGGAAAGGTAATAGAAAAAAGGGATGCCGGCCAAGGTGCCGAAGGTGCCGGAGGCAATCGGCGCATAGCCGAGGCCGGCATTGCTGGCGATCAGCAGGATCAACTTTCTCTGCAGTCCCTGTGGTTGATTTTTGTCACTCATGTTTCGTCCTGTCTGTGGTCAGGTTCAATTGTTGGTAGGCCGTATTTTCAACCAATCGGAAAACCTCCGGCAGGGGCATTCCGTGCGTCAGTGCCAGCTTGCGGCAGTCATCGTATTCGGCGGACAGGCGCAGGAATTGCTCTCCATCATAAAGCAGCTTGATCCCGGCGTCGCCAAGCTCGGTGGTGATGCTGATACTGCGCCGCCGCAACCTGTAGCGATCGCAGAGGTTGCCGCGTACCCCGATGGCGCTGCTTTCACGCATGATCAGTTTCGCCAACCGCTCTGCCTGTTGTGGCTCGCAAACCACCGTCAAACGCACCCCGGGACGATTTTTCTTCATCTGCAAAGGGGCATAACCGACATCCAGCGCACCGGCCTCCAGCAGTTGTTCCAGCAGGTAACCGAGCTGTTCCGGGGAGCTATCATCGATGTGGGTTTCCAGCAGGCGCACCCGGTCAGTCGGTAATGATCGGTTGTCGGCCGACTCGCCGAGAATTCCGCGCAGCAAGTTGGGTCGATCCTCCAGTTGCCAGCCACCGACCCCGTAACCGGTGCGCTCGATGGTCAGTTGCGGCAAGGGACCGATTTCGGCCCGTTCGGCGACGATGGTGGCCCCGGTTGGAGTGACCAGCTCCCGGTCACTTCCGCTGTCAACAATCGGCATCCCCCGGAGCAGCTCCAGTACCGCCGGAGCCGGCAGCGGCAGGGCCCCGTGGGCACAGCGGCTCATGCCGCGGGATAGCGGCAGGGGGGCACTGACAAGCTGGTCAATGCCGAGGAGATGCAGGCCGATGGCCGCGCCGGTCAGGTCGACAATCGCATCGATGGCGCCGACTTCGTGAAAGTGAACTTTGTCGATATCAATCCCGTGGACCTTGGCTTCGGCTTCCCCGAGGCGGCGAAAAAATCGCCGTGCCGGCTCGCTGACGGCGATCGATAGATCACTCTCTGCCAGCATCTGGTCGATCCCGCTCCAGGTCCGGTGATGATGGGTTTCTTCGCAGCGAACCTGGACCCGGCAGCCCTCAATACCATGCCGTTGTTCGCGATCGACCTGCAGCTTATAGCCATCCAGCGGTAGTTTGGCGAGTTCGCCTTCCAGTTGTTGTAGCGGCAGGCCGAGATCGAGCAACAGGCCGAGGAACATGTCCCCGGAGATGCCGGAGAAGGTGTCGAGATAAAGGGTTCGCATCAGGTCTCCTGACGGTTGATCCGGTTCGCTGCAAAAGCGGCACCGAACCCGTTGTCGATATTCACCACCGTGACCCCGCCGGCGCAGGAGTTGAGCATGCCGAGCAGAGCAGCGATGCCGCCGAAAGCGGCGCCGTAGCCGACCGAGGTGGGTACGGCAATGACCGGAACGGCGACCAGCCCACCGACCACTGAAGGCAGGGCGCCTTCCATACCGGCAACGACGATGATCACCGCAGCTTGTTGTAATTGCTCATTGTAAGCCAGCAGGCGGTGAATACCGGCAACCCCGACATCGATAATTTCATCGACCTCGTTGCCGAGCATCCGTGCCGTGACCACTGCTTCGCGGGCAACCGGGAGATCGGAGGTTCCGGCACAGATCACCAGAATCTTACCGCGACCATTACGTTCAATCTTTTGCTGGATAAGACAAAAGGTGCGGGCCTCGGCATCGTATTCAGCCTCCGGAAACTGGCTGCAGAGAATGGTGGCTTTTTCGCCGTTCAAACGGGTCGCGAGGATATTGCCGCCGCGCCGAGCCATGGCAGCCAGAATCGTTTTGAGCTGTTCCAAGCTTTTGCTTTCGCCGAGAATGACCTCCGGAACGCCCTGGCGCAGTTCACGATGGTGGTCAATCTGGGCAATTCCCAGGTCTTCAAAAGGGAGCTTTTTTAATCGCTCGACACCATCTTCAACACTGACCTGGCCATCAGCCAGTGATTGCAGCAGGCGGGTCAGTTCCTTACTGTTCACAATCGTCCCTTTGGTCAAAGTCCCAGATCATCTGAAATTCCCTGCATGGCAGCCAGACAGAGATCGCAGAATTCCGGGATCGGGATGCCGATCTGTTCACACTCGGCGATAATTTCACGGTTGGCCCCGGCAGCGAACTGTTTTGCCTTGTAGCGTTTGCGCACCGATTTCGGTTTGACGCCGGCCAGTTTTTTATCCGGATAAACCAGGGCCGTGGCGATGATCAGACCGGTAATGGTTTCTCCAGCAGCCAGGGCATGGTGAAATTGCTCACTGCGCTTATCGTCGTGGGCCATTTCATTGTGCATGCGAATCGCTTCGAGGATCTCCTCGGCAACCCCTTCTTCGCGGAGGATGCGAACAGTTTCGTGAGTATGCCGGGAAAGGTCATCAAAGGTCAGTTCGACATCCAGATCATGGAGCAGGCCGGTCAATCCCCAAAGTTCTTCATCTGCGCCAAAATGCCGTGCCAAGGCACGCATCACCGCCTCACTGGCCAGGCAGTGTTTGATCAGATTCGGGTTGGTCAGCTGTTGATTAAGCAGTTCCAGTGACCGCTCGCGGGTGATTCCATAACTCATCATTCTCTCCAGTGTTCGGCAGATTTTAGATCATAGCAAAAAAGCGGGCACGGCCAAAGAGTCATTCAGGTATTTTGTCTAAATCGAGGATTTAGGTGATTTTTCCGCATCAAATTAATCTCGGTCGATGCCCCGGTTCCGACTCCCGAGCCTTCACCCCCCGGTTGCTGTTTGCAACCGGTCATTATCGGCGTTACCGATTACCGGAAGAAGTTTTTACCCTGACAACAGTCAGTTGACTGCATCAGGCCGGCAGGTTAGGTTCACGCAATCGATAAATTGGGAGGTCGCATGGATGAACAGCAGAAATTTGCTGAGCCGCTGAGTAAAACCCGAAAGAAGCAGCTGGCGAAAGAGATTGAACGGTTGGCGGGTCAGTTGACTGCCTTGCCGGAGAATCAGCTCCGCCAATTAACCCTGTCAGCTGAGTTAGCGGGCGAGGTTGAGTTGGCGCGGTCGACCAAGGGGCGCGGTTCGCAGAAACGGCAGGTCAAACATCTGGCCGCGGCTTTGCGGAAGCGGGATGATGAATTGCCGTCCCTGC
>WTCI01000115.1 GCA_013138655.1 Desulfuromonadaceae bacterium
TGGCGAAGGGCTTTTACTGTATTTTCAGGTAAAACCTCATACAAACGATCTGCTTCTATTTCAATCTGTTCTAAAATCTTCCGATAACGTTCTGAAATCGTCATTTTCCATCCCTTCAATCAGTTGACCAGCTTCCCCGCAACGGGGATGCATACTAAGCAAAGTCAACAAAAAGATCAATCTCGCAACGCTGAAATAGAGTGCAAAGATATTGACTTTGAGACAACCGAGCTGCTAACCTCAACCTAAATTGCTCTTGGCCCTAGGGGAGTCTTCGTTACTGAGAGTTCTGCTTGACTGTAGAACGACCCTTTGAACCTGATCCGGATGATACCGGCGTAGGAAAGTGGCTGTCGATGACCAGCGTGAAATGCTGGTGGCCGCCTATGGGCGGCTTTTTTCGTATGCGCTCTATTCATGCTGATATATTTTAACGAACAACTGATACATGTAGCACCGGAACTTCGCCTGTTTGCACTGCGTGAGCAAAAAAAACCGCATGCCGACCTGCTGATTATCAACGGCTACCCGGTCTCTGAGGATCAAGCCCTCAAAGAAAATGACCGGGTCGTCCTGATTCAACGCGGTGAACAACCCACGGCTGCAGAGCTGGAACAGCTGATGATGGCACGCCATACCCCGGGTGTGCATGAAAAAATAAAAAACCGCTGCGTGGGGATTGCCGGCGCCGGCGGCCTCGGTTCAACCATCGCAACTGCTCTGACACGGGTCGGTGTCGGTCACTTGATCATCGTCGATTTTGACCTTGTAGAGCCTTCCAACCTGAACAGGCAGCAGTATTTCAGCGACCAGATTGGCTTACCGAAAGTCAAGGCGCTACAAGAAAACCTGCGGCGGATCAATCCGGGAATCAAGGTTACGGCGATACAACAACGAATCATCGCGGAAAATCTGTCAAACCTGTTCGGCCAGGTTGATGTCATGGTTGAAGCCTTGGACGCAGCAGAACAAAAAGCCATGCTGACGAGCAACTTCCTGCAAAAATTTCCAGAAACGCCGCTGGTCGCTGCGTCAGGAATGGCAGGCTTTGAAGCATCAAACAGCATCCGCACCCGTAAAGTTGCCGAGGGTTTTTACCTCTGCGGTGACGGCACCACCGCAGCCGAACCTGGCCGTGGCCTGATGGCGCCACGGGTCGGTATCGCCGCTCACCACCAGGCCAATGCCGTCTTGCGCTTACTGCTGGGTGAAAAGCCTGAATAGCATCTTGAGGTCAGAACATGCGATTGAAGATAAATGGCCAACTCCAAAACTTTGCCCAAGAGCTGACAATCAGCCAATTGCTTGAGCAATTGCAACTGGTTCCGAAGCAGATCGTGGTCGAACTGAACCGGGAAATACTGACCGCGGACCGCCATACAACAACCCGGCTGAATGACGGCGATACCCTCGAATTGATCCAGTTCGTCGGGGGCGGCTGAAACTGACAAATCAACTCATTGACAGGATAAACATTTATGGACCCATTGATAATTGCCGGCCGCACTTTTCATTCACGACTGATGGTCGGAACGGGAAAATTTGCCTCCAACCAAGCGATGGTCGCTGCCATGGAACATTCCGGTAGTGAAATCGTCACCGTCGCACTACGCCGAGTCGATATTGACAATCCAAAGGATTCCCTGCTCTCCCATATCGATCCAGAGCGCTACCTGTTGCTGCCGAACACCAGTGGTGCGCGAGACGCTGATGAGGCGATCCGCCTGGCCCGGCTGGCCCGTGCCGCAGGTTGCGAACCCTGGATCAAGCTGGAGGTCACTCCCGACCCTTACTACCTGTTACCCGACCCGATTGAAACCCTCAAGGCCGCTGAGATCCTTGTCAAAGAAGGATTTGTCGTCCTGCCTTACATGCCCGCAGATCCGGTTCTGGCAAAACGTCTGCAGGAAGTCGGCACGGCCACGGTGATGCCGCTCGGAGCGCCAATCGGCACGAATCGTGGCCTGCGCACCCGTGATCATATTGCCATCATCATCGAGCAGGCGAGCGTTCCGGTGGTCGTCGATGCCGGGCTCGGTGCCCCATCCCACGCTGCCGAAGCGATGGAAATGGGTGCCGATGCAGTGTTGGTCAATACCGCCCTGGCAGATACTCCCGATCCAGCCGCCATGGGGCGCGCCTTCCGCAAAGGGGTTGAAGCGGGACGCGAAGCTTACCTGGCCGGGCTCGGCCCGCAACGACAAAAGGCAGAAGCCTCCAGTCCCTTGACCGGCTTTTTAAGGAATGACAGATGAGTTTTCAACAGCAACTAGATCTTTATCCCCAAAATGAGATTCGTCAACTGATCGACACTGCAACACCGCAACGGATCGATCAAGCACTCCAGCGACAACGACTCAGCGTTGAAGACTTTGCCTGTCTGCTCTCACCGCAACTGAGCGACGATCAGTTGGAATTGATGGCCAGCCAGGCCCATCAAATCACCAGCCAGCGTTTTGGACGCATTATCCTGCTTTACGCCCCACTCTACCTGTCGAACGAATGCCACAACGGCTGCAAATACTGCGGATTCAATGCTGACAATCATCTACCGCGCAAAACTCTCTCTCTGACAGAAGTTGAACGGGAGGCCCGGATACTGCACGCTAACGGCTTCCGCCACATGCTTTTACTGACCGGCGAAGCTCCGGAGTCCGCCGGAATTGATTACCTGGAAAAGGCCGTGAAAACAGTCAAAACACATTGCGGCTCAGTATCGATTGAAGTCTTTCCGATGGATACAGATGGCTACCGGAGAATGGTTGCAGCCGGAGTTGATGGCCTCACCGTCTACCAGGAAACATACGACGCTGATCTTTATAAAAAACTTCACCCTTACGGGCCGAAAAGTGATTACAATTATCGTCTGGAAACTCCTGAGCGGGCGGGCGAAGCCGGCTTTCGACGGATTGGTATCGGCTCCCTGCTTGGCTTGGGGGATTGTCTGACAGATGTCTTCTCCACAGGGCTGCACGCTCTTTATCTGGCAAGGCGCTTTTGGCGGACCCAGGTGACTATTTCCTTCCCACGACTGTGTGCGGCTGAAGGAGGATTTCAACCGAACAGCATCGTATCAGACCGGCAACTGACTCAGTTCATCTGTGCCTTGCGGCTGCTGATCCCTGACGCCGGGCTGCTGCTGTCAACCCGCGAAAGTACCGCCTTACGCGACAACCTGCTCCCTTTGGGGATCACGCAAATGAGTGCCGGTTCCTGTACTGCTCCGGGCGGTTATGGAGACGACATTCAGGATGCAGAACAGTTTACCATCAACGATGACCGCTCCCCGGCTGAAATCGTCAAATTGCTGCACTCGCGTGGTTATGAAGCGGTCTGGAAAGACTGGGACACTGCTTTTCTCAACAAAGCCAGCTGAAGCGAAGACAAAATGTCAACCCCGCTGCCCTCTCTCTATCTGATCACCGACCGACAGCTGCTGCCTACCGGTCGCCAGTTGCTTGAGGTGCTTGAGGAACTCTTAAATGCCGGGGTAACAATGATTCAGTTAAGGGAGAAAGACCTCACCGCTGCAGAGCTCTTCCCTTTAGCCAGGGATCTACGTGATCTGACTCGCAGACATGCTTGTCTCCTGCTGATCAACGATCGTATCGATTTAGCTCTTGCCATTGACGCAGACGGTGTCCACCTTGGCGGGCACTCCCTGCCAGTTGCCATCGCCCGCAACCTGCTCGGCCCGGAAAAGCTCATTGGAGTTTCCACCCATTCCCCAGCAGAGGTTCCTGCCGCAGCCGAACAGGGGGCCGATTTCGTCACTTTCGGCCCGGTTTATAACACCCCTTCGAAAGCTGCTTATGGACAGCCGGTCGGTCTGAGTAACCTTAAACAGGCCTGTCATATCGGTTCAATCCCGGTCTACGCCCTCGGTGGTGTCAAAGCAGAGAATACAACCAAAATCCTCGACTGCGGTGCGTTTGGCGTCGCCATGATCTCAGCATTGATCGCGGCGAAATCGCCCACCAAGGCCTGCCAAAAGTTCCTCCAATTACTGGACAAATAGCCTGCAATCTTTCAGGTTATTTAAACTTCAACCCTATTTCATGGCCGTTGCCTCGGCTTCTTCACCCTGTTTGATAACGCCGGCCAGCCATCAGTCGAATGTACCTGTCATCGGTACCGGGGGCATGTTTTTGTTGTCTACCTGAAGGCTGACACACCGTTAAACCAGCAGATCATTCCATGCTGACGACAATGACTGATCTATCGTGACTGTGACAACAAAAAGAAAAGCGGCAATCGCTTGTGCGATTGCCGCTTTTCTTTTTGACTATGGCGGGGCTGACGGGACTTGAACCCGCGACCTCCGGCGTGACAGGCCGGCGTTGTAACCAACTCTACTACAGCCCCTGAACTTGGTGGGCGAAGAGGGGCTCGAACCCCCGACATCCTGCTTGTAAGGCAGGCGCTCTCCCAGCTGAGCTATTCGCCCTGATGTTTTAAATGGCGGGGCTGACGGGACTTGAACCCGCGACCTCCGGCGTGACAGGCCGGCGTTGTAACCAGCTCTACTACAGCCCCGCAGTTAGAAATAGGAAGCCAACAAATGCCCGGTTGGGATTGGAGATGGGCAACGTATGCCTCCTACTTCCG
The DNA here is from genome assembly GCA_013138655.1 of Desulfuromonadaceae bacterium. Taxonomy (GTDB): domain Bacteria; phylum Desulfobacterota; class Desulfuromonadia; order Desulfuromonadales; family Geopsychrobacteraceae; genus Malonomonas. The sequence goes on from WTCI01000115.1 coordinate 4,609, forward strand.
ATTAATTTAACAGAAAGTGCTGTTGCTTAGTTGACTGCGTCCTTCAGAGCTTTACCAGCCTTGAATTTCGGAACCTTTGCGGCAGCGATTTGAATCTTTTCACCAGTCTGAGGATTCTGACCCGTACGAGCGGCACGGTCACCAACACTGAAAGTTCCAAAACCTACCAATGCAACTTTTTCACTAGCCTTCAAAGCATCAGTCACAGCCGCAGTAAAAGCCTTCAGTGCTCCCTCGGCATCAGTCTTACTCAACCCCGCCTTTTCTGCCATCGCATTGACCAGTTCAGCTTTAGTCACAGCACACCTCCGTAGTAGTTAAAGTAAATTTATGACCTCGTAAAAACGGCCTAAGATATATCAGCTTTGCAAAAATACTGTCAAGCTCTTTTTCCCCATTTATTGCGGGTTCAGGCGGTTTACAGCGGCTACAAAAGCTCATTAAGATGTTTGCGCTTCAAGTGCCTCAGCAAGAACCTGATCCATTTGAGTGACACTCACAATCTCGAGAGAACGGACTAATTCTTGTGGCAATTCAGCGAGATGTTTATCATTTTCAACCGGAATCAAGACCTTGCCTATCCCGCCCCGACGCGCGGCCAGAAGTTTTTCCTTCAAACCACCGATCGCCAAAACCCGGCCACGAAGAGTGACCTCACCGGTCATCGCAACATCCTTTCGCACAGGACGGCCAGTCAGGGCTGAAGCCAGAGCCGTCGCGATGGTAATTCCGGCAGAAGGACCATCTTTCGGAACCGCTCCCTCCGGGACATGTATATGAATGTCAAGTTCAGAATAGAAATTTTCCGCGAGTTGTAACTCCTGCCAGCGCGAACGGATATAACTCATTGCTGCCTGGGCAGATTCCTGCATCACCTCACCCAGTTTGCCGGTAATTGTCAATTTCCCCTGACCCGGCATGGTCATAACTTCTATCGATAACAGTTCTCCGCCCGTCTCGGTCCAGGCCAATCCGGTGGCCACACCGACTTGATCCTCTTCTTCGCAAACACCGTATCGATACTGCGGGACACCGAGATATTTCTTTATTTGCCCTTCACTGACCTTGAAATCCTTCTTTCTATCTTCAAGCAGTGCCCGTTTTGCCAGTTTACGCATCACCGATGCAATATTTCGCTCAAGACTCCGCACGCCTGATTCACGGGTATAGCTGCGGATAATTTCGTAGAGAGCCCGTTCAGAAAAACGGACCTGCTGCTCTGACAGGCCATGCACCACCGCCTGCTTCTTGAGCAGATAACGCCGCGCAATATGCCGTTTTTCCTCCTCCGAATAACCCTCGACCCGGATGATCTCCAAGCGATCATGCAAAGGCCTCGGGATTGCATGTAAATTATTCGCCGTAGCGATAAAAAGTACCGGCGACAGGTCATAATCAACATCCAGAAAGTGATCAGCGAAACTGTTATTTTGCTCCGGATCGAGAACTTCCAGCAGAGCGGATGAGGGGTCACCACGGAAATCAGTGCTCATTTTATCAATTTCGTCGAGCATAAAAACCGGATTTTTCACCCCCGACTTGCGTAAGCCCTGGATGATCTTCCCCGGCATAGCACCGATATAGGTCCGACGGTGGCCACGAATTTCCGCTTCATCACGCACTCCCCCCAGGGAAATCCGCACGAATTTCCGGTTCAGGGCCTTGGCAACCGACTGTCCCAGGGACGTCTTACCAACCCCGGGCGGCCCGACCAGACAAAGAATCGGCCCCTTGATCTGCTTGACCAAAGCCTGTACTGCCAGATATTCAAGAACCCGTTCCTTGACCTTCGCCAAGCCGTAATGGTCCGCTTCGAGGATCGCTTCAGCCTTGCCAAGGTCGTGACAGTCCTTGGTGCCTTTTTTCCAGGGAAGCGCCAATAACCATTCTATGTAATTGCGGACGACTGTCGCCTCAGCAGACATGGGCGACATCATTTTCAGCTTGCGCAATTCCGCATGAGCTTTTTCAGTCGCTTCTTTCGACATCCGTTTCTTGGCAATCAACTCTTCAAAATGCAGAATTTCCTGTTTGAATTCATCCTTCTCACCCAGCTCCTGCTGAATGGCGCGCATCTGTTCATTCAGGTAGTACTCTTTCTGGCTGCGCTCCATCTGACTCTTGACCCGGCTGCGAATTCGGCCCTCAATCTGCAGAATTTCAATCTCTTGTTCCAGCAGGGTCAAAAGACATTCCAGCCGAAGAGTTGAGTCGGTCAACTCAAGAAGCTCCTGCTTGTCGGCAATCGGCACCTGCAAATAACCGGCAACCGTATCGGCAAGCTGGGCCGGATTTTCGATACCGGACACGGCTGAACTGGCTTCAGCAGGCAGCTTTTTACTCAGCTTGAGATAAGATTCGAAGGTCGATTTGATAGCACGCATCACTGCCGACACTTCCGGGGACTCAACCAGTCGCTCTTCAAGCGGTTCGACCTCAGCCAGCAACAATTCATCAGTCGCTTCAAAAGTCTTCATACAGGCACGCCAGCTGCCTTCAACCAGGACCTTGACTGTACCATCCGGGAGTTTAAGCAGTTGGGCAACCTTGCCGACAGTCCCGACCCGGTAGAGATCTCCCTCTTCAGGGGTATCGACCTTGGGATCTTTTTGACTGACCAGAAAGATGAGCTTATCTCCCTCGGTCGCTTTCTCCAGGGCTCCGATCGATTGTGGACGGCCAACGAACAGAGGGACAACCATGTGTGGGAAGATAACAATATCGCGCAACGGCAATAATGGCAGTACAGTTGGCACAACTGCCGAATTTTCTTCTTGTATGTCAGACATTGAGTTACCTACAAAGAAAAAAGGAGCGTACCGTCAGTAGTGACAGATCCACGCTCCCATCGAGTTTTCAGACAAAAAATGAAGATTATGCGCTCTCAGCGACATCATAAAGGATAATCGGCTTGGCGCCCTTGGTCACAACATCCTCATTCAGCACCACCTCTTTCACCCGGTCTTGCGAAGGAATGTCGTACATGACATCGAGCATGGCATTTTCAAGGATTGACCGCAGCCCACGAGCACCGGTTTTCCGGCCGAGAGCTTCTCTGGCGATAGCGACCAAAGCGCCATCGGTAAACTTCAGATTAACTTTTTCCATCTCAAACAGCCGCCGATACTGTTTCACCAAAGCATTCTTCGGTTCATGCAAAATCTGAATCAGGGCCTCTTCATCAAGCTCATCGAGGGTAGCAATAATCGGCAGACGACCGACAAACTCAGGGATCAGTCCGTACTTCAGTAGATCGGTCGGTTGAATTCTACCGAGCAATTCACCCAGGTTTTCTTCTTTGATTGAACGAACTTCCGCACCGAAGCCCATCACCTTGGAACCGATACGCTTACTGATAATTTTCTCCAGCCCGGAAAAAGCGCCGCCGCAAATAAACAGGATATTGGTTGTATCAACCTTGAGAAACTCCTGCTGGGGATGTTTACGTCCCCCCTTAGGAGGAACACTCGCGGTCGTTCCTTCAATGATTTTCAACAGTGCCTGCTGCACGCCCTCACCGGAAACATCCCGGGTAATTGAGGGAGATTCCGATTTTCTGGCAATCTTATCAACCTCATCAATATAAATAATGCCACGCTGGGCTTTTTCCAGATCGTAGTCAGCGGCCTGCAACAGGCTGAGAATAATATTTTCAACATCCTCACCGACATAACCAGCTTCAGTCAGGTTGGTGGCATCAGCAATCGCGAAAGGAACATCGAGAACCTTGGCCAAAGTCTGTGCCAGAAGAGTTTTCCCGCTGCCAGTTGGGCCGAGCAGCAGGATGTTACTTTTCTGGATTTCTATGTCGTCGTTTTTCTCAGAAAATTCAATCCGCTTATAGTGATTGTAAACAGCAACAGCAAGAATTTTCTTCGCCCGGTCCTGACCAACCACGTACTCATCAAGGATATCCCTGACCTCAGCCGGCTTCGGCAGTTTTTTTTCTTCCTGTTCAGAGACATCATCCAGGCGTGCTTCTTCATCGATAATATCGTTGCACAGCTCGATACACTCATCGCAGATATAAACGGTTGGACCGGCAATCAGTTTTTTGACTTCATCCTGTGATTTACCACAGAAAGAGCAGGTCAATTGCCCGTTTTCGTCTTTTGAACTCACCTATCACTCCTCCGCTCAGGTCGATTTACTTTTTTCTCTCGACAATGGAATCGATGATACCATAATTGCGGGCAGCTTCGCTATCCATGAAAAAATCACGTTCTGTATCCATGGCAATTTTATCGATATCCTGCCCGCAATGTTTAGCCAACAGTCCATTGAGGCAGTCACGCATACGCAGAATCTCCCGAGCATGAATATTAATATCAGTGGCCTGTCCCTGAAAACCGCCGAGCGGCTGATGAATCATAATCCGCGCATGCGGCAGAGAAAACCGTTTACCGGGTGCTCCAGCCGCCATCAGGACCGCCCCCATACTGGCAGCTTGACCGACACAGATGGTAGACACGGGTGCCTTCATGTACTGCATGGTGTCATATATTGCCAGCCCGGCAGTGACCACACCACCAGGGGAATTGACATACAGATGAATATCGCGATCCGGATCTTCAGATTCCAGAAACAGCATCTGGGCGATAATCAGGTTCGCCGTATGATCTTCAATCGCTCCCCCGAGAAAAATAATCCGGTCTTTGAGTAAACGCGAATAAATATCGTAGGCACGTTCGCCGCGACCGGAATCTTCAACAACCATCGGGATCAAGCTCATAATCAGGCTTCCTCCTCCACGCTTTCCTGCTGATCGAGTTGTTCCGGCTCTACTTCAGTCACGGTTGCCGCATCAAGCAGGAATTTGATGACTTTTTCGTTGAGCAACTGACCTTTTAATCCGGCAAGAGTCTGGGCATTTTCAAAATATTTTTTCACCTCATCCAAGGGAGCATTACTCTCTTCGGCGAAAGCTTTGATTTTCTCTTCCAGGACATCTTCATCCAAGGTGATCTCTTCCTGTCCGGCGATGGCATCCATCAGTATCTCGCCTTTGACTTGATTGACCGCCATATCACGGTAGGTCTTGGCGAAGTTTTCATCGTTCATACCGAGCATCTCAAGACTCATCCCCTGGGCTTTCAGACGCTGGCTGAAGCTGTCCTTCAAGTGCAGAAGCTGATTCTGCACCATCCCATCAGGAACCTCAAACGAATTGTTTTCAATGAGGGTGTTCATCAGGGCTTCCTGTAATTGGCCATTCAGCCGACCCTCTTCCTGCTTGATGGCGTTTTCCCGAACCTGTTCCTTGAGCTCGACAAGGCTGTCAGCTCCCATCTCTTTGGCAAAATCGTCATTAATTTCCGGCTCTATCTTTTCCTTGATCTCTTTTACTATCACCTTGAACATTGCTGCTTTGCCGGCTAGTTCCTTAGCACCATAACTTTCGGGGAAAGTTACGTTGATCTCTTTTTCCTCTTCGCGCTTCATCCCGATCACCTGCTCTTCAAAACCGGGGATAAAACTGTTAGAGCCGAGTTCCAGCTGGTAATCCTTTGCGGCACCGTTCTCAAACGGGGTTTCGTCAATAAACCCTTCAAAATCAGCGATCACGGTATCCCCTTCACGAGCCTTTTCGCGCGTGGTCACCTCAAGTTGCACACGGGAAGCCGCCATCTGCTCAATCTGCTGGTCAACCACAGTCTCGTCAAAGGAAAATTTCTCTTTCTCCAGACTCAAACCCGTGTAATCTTTGGCAACAACCTCCGGACGTACCTCCACTTCAGCCTGATAAGTAAAGGGTTGCCCTTCCTCAATACTGCCGGTTTCTACAATCTCAGGTTGAGAAACCGCTTCAATTTTATGTTCAACCATCGACTTATAAAGACTGTTGTTCACCAGAGAGTTGATCGCGTCTTGCTGAATACGTGGCCCATAGTGCTGTTCCAGCATCTCCCGGGGAACCTTTCCCGTACGGAAGCCCTTGACGCTGGCTGATTTTGCAACTTTTTTATAACCATTTTCCAGTTCCTCGTTGACAATATCCGCAGCGACCTCAATCGTCAGCTTTTTCTTGATGCTGCTCAACTTCTCAACAGTGACACTCATAAGCTTACCCTTCCTGATCTCT